>JAUYFR010000297.1 GCA_030690855.1 Gallionellaceae bacterium | reverse complement strand
TGTGAGCTATGGTCACTCTGAAGAATAGAAATTGTTGGCGCCAGTTGACTAGTGACTAAAAGCATTGAACTCAGATTGGGTCTTTTGATAGAAAGCGCCGCCTTGCAGAATTGCTCTGCTGTCATCCCACATTCAGAAGAGAGTCTAATAATCCAAGAGGAAAGTAATTCTCCCTCTTTTAGCTTTAAATGGGTCGCCCAGATTGGCACGCGGAATTGCCTCCAGTCCTAACAGCGACGTGGTATAGAGCGATTTCTGCTCAAAATCCCACTTATGGAAATTCTCATTTACTTGTGTAGTTTCTTATTTACTTATGAGTGTCCACAACAACACCCGCTTTTTCAGCCTGCACATCTGCAAAATAGCTCGACCGCACCATTGGCCCACAGGCCGCGTGAGAGAAGCCCATCGCTAGCGCGGCTTCTTCGAACATTTTAAACGTGGCGGGCTCAACGTAGCGCAACACCGGTAAGTGCCCCTCTGAAGGTTGCAGATATTGGCCCAGTGTGAGCATCTCAATATCGTGTGCTCGCATATCGTGCAGCACTTGCAGCACTTCATCATCGGTCTCACCCAAGCCTAGCATCAAGCCAGATTTGGTGGTGACGTGCGGGAAGCGAGCTTTGAATTCTTTGAGTAATTTGAGCGAATGCGCGTAATCGGCACCAGGCCTTGCCAAGGTATAAAGGCGCGGCACGGTTTCTAAATTATGGTTGAGTACATCAGGCAAGCTGACGCTCATCGCATCAAGCGCAATGTCGAGGCGCCCCCGAAAATCGGGTACGAGAGTTTCTAATTTAGTCTGCGGAGAGCTAGCGCGGATGGCAGTTAAGCAATCCGAAAAATGGCTTGCGCCGCCATCGCGTAAATCATCGCGATCAACGCTGGTGATGACCACATATTTTAATTTGAGCAGACCGATGGAGCGGGCTAATTGTGCCGGTTCATTCGTGTCCGGTGGCAGGGGTTTGCCGTGGGCAACATCACAAAATGGGCAGCGGCGCGTGCAAACGTCACCTAGAATCATGAAGGTGGCCGTGCCCTTGCTGAAGCACTCGCCAATGTTGGGGCAAGAGGCTTCTTCGCACACCGTGTGCAGCTTGTGTTCACGCAACATGCGCTTTACGTCGTGATACCCCTGCCCGCTACCTGACTTAACGCGAATCCACTCCGGTTTGCGTAAGCGTTCTTGTAGGGGGACAATTTTGATTGGGTTGCGTGCAGTTTTAGCAGCGCCAGTTTGCTTGTGTGCGTTGTCGCTCATGGGGTGATGGTTAGAATATTTCTACGGGTTTGAATTATAGCCGCTTCTGAATCTACGCCTACGCATGCAAAATGTTTGTACAATGCGGCCATGTCAGAAACTTCTACAGACCTGAACAAAAGACTCGCGACTGCGGTTGAAAAAATGCCGGCGTTTCCAAAAAGCGTGCAGCGCATTTTGGAATTGTCGCGCGACATTAATTGCTCCCCGAAAGATTTAGTTTCCGTCATCGAAAAAGATCCGGTGATGACGATGAAATTATTGCGCGTACTCAACTCGGCTTATTACAGCTTTCCCAAGCAGATCACTTCGGTTAATCAGTCGGTTGTTTATCTCGGTTTAAATACTGTCAAAAATATGGCGTTATCGTTCGCCGCATTGGGTACTTTGCCAAAAAATAATGCAGCGGGTTTTGATGTGCAGCAGTATTTGTTGCACTCATTGATGACGGCAGGGCTAGCGCGCTTGGTGTGCCAAAAATTTAAAGTGGCTGATGCTGATCCAACCGACTGTTACCTTGTAGGCTTACTTCACGATTTCGGTAAGGTGGTGTTCGCGCAATTTATGCCGGCAGAATTTAGAAGCGCACTTGAGCTGAGTGAATCAGAATCAATTTCGTTGCACAAAGCCGAGTTGCAGGTGATTGGTATTGATCACTCGGTAGTAGGTGCGATGCTAGTGGAAAAGTGGCAATTTCCGGGCGATATTTCAACGCTTATTCGCGAGCATCACGATGCAGAACCCGGCCTTGTCGGTGTGGGCGTCTGCTTATATTTGGGCAATCAAATTGCCAAGCATTTAGGTTACGGTGCACCGGGGTACCCTGCGGTAGAGGAGTTGACGCCAGCGTTAGCTGAGCGGTTTGGCGGCCAACTGCCGGAGGTGATTGAGAGTCTAGGTGATATCACTAAGCTGGTGGATGAAGCACAGCTTTACGCTCAAGCCAGCAAGGAATAATTTGTATGAAAATTAAATTTTGGGGTGTGCGTGGTTCGATACCTGTGCCCGGCCCCAACACGGTCCGCTATGGTGGCAACACCACTTGCATCGAGGTGCGCTCAGATGATGGAGATTTGATCATACTGGACGGCGGAACCGGCATTTTTCCCTTGGCGCAGTCGTTATTAAAAGAGTTGCCGGTTAAGGTGCATATTTTTAATACGCATAGCCACTGGGATCATATTCAAGGCTTGCCCTTTTTTATTCCAATTTTTATTCCCGGCAACAAAATTTATTTGTACGGTGCGTTTGATCCGATTAGTGGCGAGGGTCCCGATCGCATCATGAACGTGCAGATGCAATACAGTTATTTTCCCGTGCGCGAAGCAGAGATGAAGTCGCAATTTGAATATGTCACCGCCATGCCACATCAGGCCATCACCGTTGGCGGCACGACCGTTATGCCGATTATGCTTAATCATCCAGTGGTTGATCTCGGCTATCGCGTTGAGTGTAAAGGCAAGTCGATGTTTTTCACTGGTGACCATGAGCCACACTTCAATATCTATGGTCCCGATGACGAAGGATTTGCGGAATATGAGCAGCTCATCATTGAGCAACGCGCAAGCATTGTTGCTGCGGTTAAGGGTGTTGATGTGTTAGTGGTCGATAGTGCCTACACGATTGAAGAATATCCCGCTAAAAAAGGCTGGGGACATGGCACGTTTGATAGCTCGATTGAAATGGCTTTGGCGGCAGGGGTGAGGCGTTTGTATTGCACCCACCATGAACCTACACGTTCGGACGATCAACTCGAAATCGCATTTGCTGCCGCGCTAGCGCGCTTTGAAGGTAAGCTCAATGATCTGGTTGTTGAGTTGGCGCGCGAGGGTAATGAGATTTTGTTGTAGCCATCATTTTTCACAATTCAATCATCAGGTGCAGTTAGTCGCGCACTAAAAATCAAATGGCGCAATTCAATAAAGTATTCGTCTTCACCTTGGCCGGGTGGTCAGGCTTTTTTGTGATGGCGGTAGAGTTGTTAAGCGGGCGCATTCTGGCACCTGATTTTGGCAATAGCATTTATGTGTGGGGCGGTGTCATCACCGTTTTTATGTTGGCACTGTCGGTGGGTTATTTAATCGGCGGGCATCTCTCGCTGTATTCGCCAACCTTGCGCCGTCTCGGCTATTTGCTACTGGCCTCGGCAGTTGCCACATTGCCGGTGGTTTTCTGGGGCAATAGCCTATTGGAGTCGGTGTTTGAACAGGTGCATGATCCACGCTATGGATCTTTGTTAGCCTCGTCAGTTTTATTCTTTTTGCCCATGGCGATTGCCGGCATGGTTTCTCCTTACGCTGTTCGACTACTCGTTACTCAGTTACACGCCAGCGGCAAATCTGCGGGATCGCTGTATTTCGTTTCAACTTTGGGTAGCGCGGTAGGCACAATTTCAACCTCGTTTTATTTGGTGTTACTTTTTGAGATCAATCAAATTTTTATGGGTTTGATCGTGGTTTCTGCGCTCTTGAGTGTGGCCGCTGTGGCTGTGAGCAAGTGGTCTGATGAAAAATAAATTGGGTTGGGTGTTTTTCGCTGGCGCCTTGCTGCTCGTGCTTGCTGGCGCACTGTTGATGAATAAGCGCCCATCGGCTGAGTTGAATGAGCTCTACAGCGCCAAATCGCTCTACCGCAACATCGTGGTATACGAAGACAAGGGGCTGCGCTGTATGAAGTTTGGTCGCCATGCGGTGGGGCGGCAAAGTTGCATGCAATTGGCCAAACAAGATGAGCTAGTTTTTGATTGCATAAAAATGATGATGGCGGGCCTGTACTTCAATCCAGCTCCGCAGCGTGTGTTAATCATTGGGTTGGGCGGTGGCACCTTGCCGAGTGTGCTACGCAAATTATTTCCCTATATCCAAATTGATGTCGCGGAAATCGACCCCGCTATTACCGAGATGGCAAAGCGTTTTTTTTATTTTTCTAGCGATGAGCGACTGCGAGTGTTTGAGCAAGATGGGCGAGTGTTCGTTAAGCGCGCTTTACAGCAGAAAATAAAATATGACTTTGTGGTGCTAGACGCTTTTGATCACGAATACATTCCTGAACATCTTCTAACCAAAGAGTTTTTGCAGGAGGTGCGCGACGTGCTCACCAGAAATGGCGTGTTTGTGGCCAATACCTTGTCGAGAAGTGCGCTACATAACTTTGAATCGGCCACTTACTACAGCGTGTTCGGCAATTTTTATCGGATGAAAAATGCAGATAATCGAGTGATTATGTTGCGCATGGGTGGGCTGCCCCCGATGTCGGAGATTGCCCAAAACGCCACACACCTCGAAGCGCGATTACGTCCGTTTGCGATGAGCAAAGAAGCGCTATTGCCGTTGCTCGCAATTGAAAGTGGCTGGGCGCCCTATACCAGCGTACTGACCGATCAATACTCGCCGTCAAATTTGTTGAATGCGCAGTGAGTACCGTGGCTGAAAATATAATACTCAATATAATCAAATAGATATAATATTTTCTGCCGCATCAGGTAGTACATCCATCTTCGTGCTTTGCTTCGCATAGGAGTACTTTGCCTGTGAGCTTTGGGGCTAGCCGAGCCAGTCTCCTTGGTTTAGCGCTCCGTAAATAACCGCATAAATCCCCCTCTATTCCTTGGCTCATTATTTCCTGAAGTTCCGATAATAGGCATCACCAAAGCCCCATAAACGACCGCAATGGGGCTGACTCGGAAGGATGCCGCAAAATGAATTTCTTACAACTTATTCAAAACACGTTTAAACGCCTAGGCATTCGCAGCATGGCTGGCCCTGTTTTGATCGTGATGATCTTGGCAATGATGGTGTTGCCGCTGCCTCCTTTCCTGCTCGATGTACTGTTTACCTTCAATATTGCGATGGCGATCATGGTGTTGTTAGTCAGTATGAACACCTTGAAACCACTCGATTTTGCCTCATTCCCAAGCGTGTTATTGCTGTCCACTTTGCTACGTTTGTCATTGAACGTAGCTTCAACTCGCGTGGTGTTACTTGAAGGGCATACCGGCCCAGATGCCGCGGGTAAGGTGATTGAGTCGTTCGGCCATTTCTTGGTCGGCGGTAATTACGCTGTCGGTATCGTGGTGTTCCTGATTTTGGTGGTCATCAACTTTATGGTTATCACCAAAGGTGCTGGCCGTATCGCTGAAGTGGGCGCGCGTTTCACCTTGGATGCGATGCCCGGTAAGCAAATGGCGATTGATGCGGACTTGAACGCCGGTTTGATCGGCGAAGATGAGGCCCGTCGCCGTCGTGCTGAAGTGGCGCAAGAAGCTGACTTCTACGGCTCCATGGACGGTGCGAGTAAATTCGTGCGCGGCGATGCGGTGGCCGGCATCATCATTTTGGCGATTAACTTAATCGGCGGTTTCGTGGTGGGCGTGTTGCAGCACAACATGGAAATTGGCGAGGCTGCAAGAACTTATACCTTGTTGGCGATTGGTGATGGTCTGGTGGCACAGATTCCTGCCTTGGTGATTTCAACGGCCGCAGGTTTGGTAGTAAGCCGCGTGACCAGCAACGACAACATCGGTCAGCAATTAGTTAAGCAATTGTTCACCAGCCCGCAAGTGTTAATTTTGACTGCCGTCATTATCGGCACGATGGGCTTGATTCCTGGTATGCCGCACTTTGCTTTCTTGTTGTTGGCGGGTTTGATGGGCTGGATTGCCTTCTACAAACTTAATGCCGCGAAGAAACTGGAAGAGCAGCCCGCGATGGAAGTCACTGTCGCACCACCTTCAGAAGCACCCGAAGCTAGTTGGGAAGATGTATCGCAAGTGGATGTGCTGGGCCTAGAAGTGGGCTATCGCATTATCTCCTTGGTGGACAAAACTCAAGATGGCGATTTGCTCCGTCGTATTAAAGGTATCCGCAAGAAATTCACGCAAGAGATGGGTTTCTTGCCACCGCCTGTGCATATTCGTGACAACTTAGATTTACGTCCCAATGCTTATCGTATCGCGATGAAGGGAGCTGAGATTGGCGTGGGCGAGGCTTACACCAATATGTTCCTCGCAATTAATCCCGGCAGTGCAAGTGGCATCTTGCCCGGTATGCAGACCACGGACCCTGCATTCGGATTGCCTGCTGTGTGGATTGAAGGCGATATGCGTGAGCACGCTCAGTCTATGGGTTACACCGTGGTCGATGCAGGCACGGTAGTGGCAACACACATGAGCCATTTGATTCACACCCATGCGGCTGAGTTGCTAGGCCGCCAAGAGTTGCAACAGTTGCTCGATCATGTGGCGAAGATTGCGCCGAAGCTCATTGAGGATTTGGTACCGAAATTGTTGCCACTTTCTACCGTACAAAAAGTGATGCAGAACCTGTTGGATGAAGGCATGCACATTCGCGATATGCGCACCATTTTGGAAACATTGGTTGAACATGCAACACGCACCCAAGATGCGGTGGTGTTGACTGGCTTAGTTCGCGTGGCGCTTGGCCCAGCCATCGTGCAGCAGTTCTACCCATCGGCTCAAGAGTTACAAGTAATCGGTATGGATAAAGAGTTGGAATACGTGTTGTCGCAAGCGTTACAAGCCGGTGGTGGCAGTGCCATTGAACCGGGTTTGGCCACCACTTTGTTGAACGAAGCTCGCATCGCTTCGCAAAAACAAGAACAGCTTGGTTTGCCAACGGTGTTGTTAGTGCCTGCGCAGATTCGCGATTTGTTGGCGCGCTTCCTGAAGCGTTCGCTGCCTCAGTTAAAAGTAATTTCGCATGAAGAAGTTCCCGGATTTAAAACAGTCAGAGTGACATCTTTGGTAGGGGGTAGAGCATGAACGCTAGAAAATTTATCGCCGTGAATTCACGCGAGGCATTCAAATTGGTGCGTACAGAGTTAGGTGACGATGCCGTGATTCTTTCTAATCGCAAAGTGCCGGAAGGCGTGGAGATTGTGGCGATGGGTAGCATGGAGCTATCTAAGCTGAGTGAGACGCGAGTGGAAGAACCTAAAGTGGTTATGGCCAAGCCAGTTCACGCACCAACTGTCGCACTGAAGCAGCAAGCGCTTAATCAAGCCGCTGCACTTGGCGCGAAGGTGCTGGATGCCACAACTAAACGTGAAATTGAGACGATCAAAAAAGTGGAAGTACCTAGCCCCGCTGGTAACGAGCAGGCTGGCATCCTCTCTGAAATTAAAGTGATGCACAGCAAGTTGCAAGAGCAGATTTCACGCATGTCTTGGAATGACATGCAAGAGCGCGACCCTAAGCGCATTAAGTTGATGCGCGACATGATCAACGTTGGTTTTAGCCCTGTGCTTTCTCGTAAGTTACTGGATAAGATGCCTGCCAACGGTGATGAAGCTTGGCTTCGCACCACATTGGCACACAACATTCGTGTAGCAACTGCACAAGATGACATCGTGGCAAGAGGTGGTGTGTATGCCTTAGTTGGGCCAACTGGCGTGGGTAAAACAACAACGGCAGCAAAATTAGCAGCGCGTGCCGTGGTGCGTTACGGTGCAGATAAGGTGGCATTGATTACCACTGACAGCTATCGTATCGGCGCTTTTGAACAGCTCAAAATTTATGGCAAAATTTTAGGGGTGACGGTGCATGCGGTGCGCGATACCGAAGATCTTAAAATGACGCTCTCTGGCTTGAAGCACAAACACTTGGTGTTGATTGACACCATGGGCGTAGGTCAGCGCGATAGCCGTGTGGCAGCGCAGGCGGAAATGTTTAATGCGGCTGGCGTGCAGCGTTTGCTGTTGTTGAATGCAACCAGCAGCGGTGAAACATTAGATGACGTCGTGTGC
>JAUYFR010000293.1 GCA_030690855.1 Gallionellaceae bacterium | reverse complement strand
AATTTACGAAATACTCCTTGGTTTTGGAGGGTTAGCAATTGCCTTCGTCATCACCATTGCCAGTGTTCGCATCTTGAATTTCATGCCACAAGACAAGCCTTATATCGCTGATTAAGTCTGTTGGAAGGCTGCCATGAACCGTATGCTCATCTCGGCAGCACATAAGTCCTCTGGAAAAACTATGGTAAGCATTGGTCTGTGTGCGGCTTTTACCGCACGCGGACATGATGTTCAGCCTTTCAAGAAAGGCCCTGACTACATTGATCCAATGTGGTTAAGTCTTGCTTCAGGGAATTCGTGTAGAAATATTGATCCCTATTTGATGGATAACGAAGATATCGTTGCCACTTTCGCTCGTCACAGCACTGAAATAAATTTGGTTGAAGGTAACAAAGGCTTGTACGATGGCCTCGCCCTTGATGGCAGCAATAGCAATGCGGCAATGGCTAAATTGCTGGATCTGCCGGTCATGCTGGTTTTAGATTCTCGTGGAATGACCCGTGGAATTGCTCCGTTGATTTTGGGTTATCAAGCCTTCGACAAAGAAATCAATATTGCTGGGGTCATCCTAAATAATGTTGGTGGTTCACGTCACGAATCGAAACTACGTAATATTATTGAGCATTACACTGATGTTAAAGTCATTGGCGCTATTTATCACGATCCCCGGCTCAGTATTGATGAACGTCACTTAGGTTTGATGCCAAGCAACGAATCGCATGTTGCGAATGCAAAGGTTAAACAGATCGGTGATGCGATAGCGGAGCAAGTCGATCTTGATTTGTTGTTGCGACTTTCTGAAAAAACTTCCTCTCCCCGATCTCATAAGGCAGAAGTCAGTCCTTTGGTATCCCCTGTCAAAATTCGAATTGGTATCGCTAGAGATCGAGCATTTGGTTTTTATTACGCGGATGATCTTGATGCGCTTGAGGCGGCGGGTGCTGAGTTGGTCCCTTTTGATACGCTGCAGGATGCAAAGCTACCTAAGATTGATGCTATGTTTATCGGAGGTGGTTTCCCAGAAACTAGTGCTGCGGAGCTAGAGGCGAACTCTTCTTTGCGCGCTGAAATAAAACAAGCCATCGAAAATGGGATGCCAACCTACGCCGAGTGTGGTGGGCTGATGTACCTCTCTCGGGGGATTGAATATCAGGGGCGCAACTACCAAATGGTTGGAGCTATTCCCGGTGACGTAAAAATGCATGACAAGCCAGTCGGTCGTGGTTATGTGCATTTAAGTGAGGATGAGACGCACCCTTGGCCTAGGCCTGGTGTCGCAGCGAAGTTAATTAAGGCTCATGAGTTTCATTACTCTAGCCTTGAGAATCTTCCTGCGGATAGTCAGTTTGCTTACCATGTAGAGCGTGGCTATGGAATTGGTAATAAGCGTGATGGATTTGTGGTGCACAATTTGCTGGCCTCATACACGCATTTGCGAACCATTGGCAGTTGCTATTGGGCTACACGATTTGTTGCTTCTATTCGTCGCCATAAAGACAACATCGAATTAAAAAATGAAATTTCAAGGAGAGCATGTCATGACACAAAATCGATACTTAGCAGCTATCGCGGCTTTTGATAAAGCCAATTCAGAAGATCCCAACAAGGAAGTTGCTGAGGGAAAAGAATACCCTAAAGAGTTGCTCTATGCGCAACGTATGACTGAGATGCAAGAGCGCTATGCGCCAGAGGCATCTGAGGCTGTAAAGCTAGCTGTCCGTGCGCAGCATATCCAACGTTGGACAGTGCCACGTAGTAATTACACGATGGATAAGCCTGGCTATATGTTGTGGCGTACGGGGCTGTATAAATTTCACGCCGAGACCGCCGGTCGCTTAATGAAAGAAGTCGGGTACGACGATGAAATGATCGATCGCGTCAAAACGATCGTCAGTAAAAAAGGCCTAAAGACTAATCCAGAGACCCAGATGATGGAAGATGTAGTGGACTTGGTTTTTATTGAACACTACATGTTGGCAATGGCAAGCGCTCATCCTGACTATAGTGAAGAAAAATGGTTACTCATCATCAGAAAAACATGGAACAAAATGTCTGAAAATGCGCATGCTTATGCGTTGGCGGGAAAAATTGCTTTACCAGAAGCTCTGGTGCCCCTCATTTTGAAAGCGGTAAAAGGATAATGGATTACTTACCCATCTTCGCAAAAGTTAATGGCCGTTTGTGTTTGGTTGTTGGCGGCGGCGACGTAGCCAAACGTAAGTCAGGAGTCTTGCTCGAAGCGGGCGCTAACGTACGTTTGGTCGCTCCTGAAATTGATCCTGCGTTGATGGATAAGCCAGGCATTACACCGATAGTCGCCAAGTTTGAACCTAAGTATTTGGATGATGTGATGTTGGTGATTGCGGCGACGAACGATCGCGAGGTCAACAAGCAGATTTCTGCCATAGCGCAATCACGCAATATTCCTGTAAATGTGGTGGATGATCCCGAACTATGCAGTTTCATTATGCCGGCGATTATGGATCGTTCGCCGTTGATGGTGGCGTTCTCCAGTGGAGGTGCCTCACCTGTATTGACGCGCATGATGCGCGGCAAACTAGAAACCGTTATTCCGCAAAACTATAGTCGTTTAGCTTCTTTTGCTGAAAAATTCCGCGAGCTCGTTAAACAGAAAGTAAGCAATCCTGAAAAACGTCGCATCTTTTGGGAAGGGGTACTGGGCGGGGTGCTTGCTGAGAAAGTACTCACTGGCGACGAGAGTGGTGGTGAGGCGATGTTGCATCATCTGCTCGACAGCGAAAATAATGTGACGCAGGGAGAAGTGTATTTGGTGGGCGCAGGCCCCGGTGATCCAGATCTACTGACTTTCCGAGCTTTGCGCTTGATGCAGCAGGCCGATGTGGTGGTGTATGACAATCTCGTTTCTAAGCCGATTGTTGATATGACGCGTCGCGATGCGGACCGTATTTTTGTGGGTAAAAAACGTAACGATCACACCTTGCGCCAAGAAGAAATTAATGTGTTGTTAGTGCGCTTAGCAAAAGAGGGTAAGCGCGTGCTTCGTCTCAAAGGAGGAGACCCCTTTATCTTCGGCCGTGGCGGTGAAGAGATTGAAACATTGGCCGCTGAGGGTATCCCATTCCAAGTGGTGCCGGGTATTACCGCTGCTTCAGGCGTGTCTTCTTATGCGGGCATTCCACTCACTCACCGAGATTACGCTCAAGCGTGTATTTTTGTGACGGGGCACCTCAAAGACGGCACGATGAATTTAGATTGGCCCGCTTTGGCAAGACCTAAGCAAACGGTGGTGGTCTATATGGGCTTGCATGGTTTAGATCGCCTGTGTGCTGAGTTGATTAAACACGGCATGCCTGAAGATAAACCGATTGCCATTGTGCAACAAGGCACTACGCAAAATCAGCGAGTATTCACTGGCACGCTTGCCACTCTGCCGGGTATAGCAGCGCGCGAGCAACCGCAAGCGCCCACGCTGATCATTGTGGGCGATGTCGTTACTTTACGCGACAAGCTGGATTGGTTTAAGCCACAAGGATCGAGCAAGCCGCTGTGATCCTTGTGTAGTCCAACAAACTCTGCGACAGGAGCTTGCACTTGATAAGATTATTAAGCCTGACCCGAGCCGCAAGACTAGTTGGTGAGCATCGCACTGAGCTGCAAAAAAAGGTGCAGAGCGGTGAAATGGAATCGTTCGACGGCAAGGTCACTGTTGAGAGTTTGTTGGCTTGCTACCCAACTGCGCAGATAGAAGATAGCGCTGAATTCAAACGTGTCAGTCAAATAAAAGACAAGGCTTTTGGTAAGCGTGTATTTGAACGCGCGATGCCGGAGCCTGAAGTACTTGCCGCTCGCATTACTGAGCTGAGTAAATCTCTTACTAACAACCAAGTGCAGCTTAAGAAACTCAATGAGTTTGTAGCAGGCCTGTGGGACAGGTTCAGCGAAATTGAAAATCAAAGCAGCACTGATACTCGGATGGCCTTAGAGGAGTTGAAGTTGTGGGTGATGCAAGAGGTTGCACTGGCAACCGAACCTGGTTTTGTAAATCCGCTAGCAATTAAAAATAAGATATTAAGCGTGATGGCCGCACAGGTGACCTTGCAGCCCAGTCAGCAAGACTTCTTGGTGGAAGGTGGCGATACGTTATTAGAGGCGGCAATGCGCGCGGGCATTTCGGTGAGCTATGGATGCAGTGGCGGTAACTGTGGTTTGTGTAAAGCCAAGGTGTTGTCTGGCAAAGTTAAGAAGACGCGCAATCATGAATTCCCACTGACTGAGGCGGACCGAAATCAAGGATATGTGTAGCTTTGTAGCAATACCGCTGTCAGC
>JAUYFR010000292.1 GCA_030690855.1 Gallionellaceae bacterium | reverse complement strand
CAGTCGGGAGCCGATTTGTTACGTCTGCAACATGCCATTAAGTCTGGCAAAGTTAAGCGTGCCGATTCCACTAAAGTTGAGCTTATGCTTGAAGATGGTAGTGTTTATGCTTTTCCGGGGAAATTAATATTTTCCGATTTGGCCGTTGATCCGAGCACCGGAAGCGTCTCCATTAGAGCAGTATTTCCAAATATAAACAAAGAGTTGTTGCCTGGCATGTTTGCTCGAATTCGCTTCCCGGAGGCCAATTTAGATAACACGATCAAATTACCGCAACGCGCAGTGCAAGCTGGGCCGCAAGGGCAGTTTGTGATGGTTGTGGATGCTGAAAGTAAAGCGACGCCACGCCCAGTTAAAACAGGCGGTATGTCTGGCTCAGATTTTGTGATTAGCAGTGGTTTAAAAGTGGGTGATCAGGTGATTGTGAATGGCCTGCAAAAAGCCAGACCGGGAACCGTGGTTAAACCGGTGCCGTGGAATCCTCAAGCTCCTTCGCAAGCCCCAGAGAAGAAATGAGGTAAAGCGTGCTGGCTAAATTCTTTATTGATCGCCCCATCTTTGCATGGGTGATTGCCCTCATTATTATCTTGGGTGGCGTGCTTGCGTTACGTAGCTTACCGGTATCTTCTTACCCTGCAGTTGCATCTCCAGCATTGGGCATTACTATTTCTTATCCGGGGGCCTCGTCGCAAGTCGTTGAGGAAACCGTTGTCTCTATGGTTGAGCAAGAGATGAATGGTATTGAGCATCTCATCTACACCGAATCTTCTTCTGAACTAGGTCGCGGCACGATTACTTTGACTTTTGAAGCGGGAACCAATCTGGATGTGGCTGCCGTTGAAACGCAAAACCGTGTGAAACGGGTGGAGGCACGTTTACCGGAAGAGGTACGCCGAGGTGGCGTAATCGTGGCCAAGTCGGCTCGAAATTATTTGATGTTCGTTTCGCTTTTTTCACCCGATAAAAGCAAAGATTACGTTGAGCTTGGCAGTTATGTTTCAGCCAGCGTGATTGAAAACATACGTCGCGTACCTGGAGTGGGAGAGGCGGTGCTTTTCGGTACCGAGTATTCGATGTGGCTCTGGCTTAAACCTGAAAAATTGCAGGCTTACAACCTCACCGCCGCTGATGTGAGTGCTGCGGTAAAGGCACAAAACACTCAATTAGCAACGGGTGAATTAGGGCAACTACCTTCTGCGCCAGGTCAACAACTCAATGCGGTGATTGTGACTAAGAGCCGTCTTGCTACGCCGGAAGAATTCGGCAACGTTATCGTGCGTTCATCTGCTAATGGCGCAACCGTGCGAGTTAAGGATGTCGCTCGGGTTGAATTGGGTGCACAGGACTATTCCATCTCGGCACGTTTGGATGGTCAGCCAGCGGCTTCGGTGGCAATACGACTGCTACCCAGCGCCAACGCTTTGGATACAGCCAAAGCGGTCAAGGCAAAAATGGCCGAGTTGTCTAAAGGTTTCCCCAAAGGGGTGGAGTGGGTTGTGCCTTACGACACCTCTAAGTTTGTCGAGATTTCGATTCGTGAAGTATTAGTCACCCTAGCAGAAGCAATGCTGCTAGTTTTTTTGGTGATGTATCTATTTTTGGCAAATCTGCGCGCCACGCTTATTCCTGCTGTGGTTGTACCTGTCGCTTTAATGGGCGCACTGATTGGGCTTTATTTGTTTGGCTATTCGATTAACGTACTGACTTTATTTGCCATGGTACTAGCAATTGGTATCGTGGTGGATGACGCTATCGTGGTGGTAGAAAACGTCGAGCGCATCATGACCGAAGAGGGTTTGTCGCCCCGCGATGCGACACGCAAGGCGATGGATCAGATATTCGGCGCGATTATTGCAATCACTTTGGTGTTATCCGCTGTGTTTATTCCGATGGCGTTTTTTGGTGGCTCGGTCGGCGTGATTTATCGCCAGTTTGCAGTAACACTTATTTTGACCATGGTGTTCTCAGCGCTGATGGCGTTGACCTTAACTCCTGCGCTTTGTGCGACTTTGCTCAAACATAACTTAAGCCAAGAGTTACAAAGCAAACGTGGATTCTTTGGCTGGTTTAACCAATTCTTTGCAAAAACTTCAGTACGCTATCGCAATGGCGTGGCCCGCATTCTAAAAAATACCGGCCATTACATGGTTGTCTTTTTGGTGATCGTCATCGCGATGGGTTGGCTATTCTCCAGATTACCGGGTAGTTTTTTGCCAGACGAAGATCAAGGTTATTTCATCAGCGTGATACAACTTCCGCCGGGGGCAACACGTGAACGAGCGCTGGAAGTGCTGTCGCAAGCCGAGCAGTTTTACCTCAAACAACCTGAAGTTGAACATGTGATCGGCGTGGCCGGTTTTTCTTTCTTCGGGCGCGGGCAAAATTCAGCGATTAACTTTGTGCGGCTGAAAGGTTGGGATCAGCGTCCCAACCCAGAAAACTCGGCGGGTTCGTTAGTTAAGCGTGCCAACATGACGCTTTTTCGTATCAAGCAAGCGATGATTTTTGCGGTGAATGTGCCGCCGATTCCAGAGCTAGGTGCGTTGGGTGGTTTTGACTTCCGCTTGCAAGATCGCTCAGGGCAGGGGCGTGAGAAGCTCACGGAAGTACGCAATATGGTGTTGGGTTTAGCCAGTAAAAATCCAGCACTGGCGGGTGTGCGGCCAGAAGGTCAAGAGCCTAGTCCGCAACTATTCCTTGATGTGGATCGCGTTAAAGCCGGGGCGCTTGGCGTGAGCATGGCAAGCCTTAATGAAACTTTGCAGTCAGTTCTGGGCTCGGCCTACATCAATGACTTCGTGCGCCAAGGGCGAATTTTGCGTGTGCAAATGCAGGCCGATGCAGAGACGCGTTCGACCCCTGAGAAAATTATGAAGGTGGCTGTGCGTAACGATAAAAGCGAGATGATTACGCTGTCTGAAATTGCCACGGTGCGTTGGATTGTGGGCTCGCCTAAACTTGATCGCTATAACGGCTCGCCTTCGATGAAAATTTCCGGTTCACCTGCACCGGGGCGTAGCTCAGGCGAAGCGATGGCCGCGATGGAAGAGATCGCGCAACAATTGCCGCCCGGCTTTGGTTTTGATTGGTCTGGCACATCATTGGAAGAGCGACTCTCTGGTAGCCAAGCGCCATTTTTGTTTGGTCTTTCCTTGATCGTGGTGTTTTTGTGTTTGGCGGCACTTTATGAAAGCTGGTCGATCCCAGCCGCAGTTCTTTTGGCTGTGCCCTTAGGTATATTGGGCGCAGTCTTGGCAGTGACCGTGCGCGGTTTACCTAACGATGTTTATTTCAAAGTAGGTTTAATTGCCATCATCGGCTTATCGTCAAAAAATGCGATTTTGATTATTGAGTTTGCGCGCGATTTGCAAGATCAAGGTCATGATTTGATCGAGGCGACACTAGAAGCGTGTCGCTTGCGCTTCCGTCCGATCTTAATGACTTCGATTGCTTTTGTGGTGGGGGTATTGCCATTGGCGATTTCGACAGGCGCCGGCGCAAATGGTCGTCATGCGATTGGTACAGGGGTCATGGGCGGGATGATCGCAGCAACGGTGTTGGCGGTATTTCTAGTGCCGGTATTCTTTGTGGTGATTCGTCGACTATTTCCAGGGCATGTGCGCCATCAAGCGGAATATTTGCAACATACTGAATAAATTAAGAAATCTTCTTTTTATGAAAAAGATTGATTAAGT
>JAUYFR010000291.1 GCA_030690855.1 Gallionellaceae bacterium | reverse complement strand
TATTTACGAGCTAGACGTGCCACACCACCGATGTGGTCGCCATGCTCATGCGTGACCACGATGCCGTTTAATTGTTCAGGGGTGAGGCCTAGTCTAGCCAAGCGTGCTACGGTTTCACTTAATGAAAAGCCGCAATCCATCAGCACGCGCGTTTCACCTACCTCAACAACAAGTGCGTTTCCTTCACTGCCGCTGCCAAGTAAAGCGAAACGCATGAGACGAAAATTACTTTTCGATGTTCTGAAACAGCGCTTCGATTAGGCGCAAACTTTCTTTGTCACTATTGCCATCGCTATTGCGTGCAGACACTTCACATTGCGTGCCGTTATCACGCACGATGATTTGATAGTTATTTGTTTTTTTGCTTTTTTCTGTAGTAGCTGGGCGTAGCAGATATAGTCCTTTGGAGCGATCCTTGTCTTCAACGGCGATACGCGCTTTATCTAAGGCCAGGCCAACTTTGCGCCAGCTTTTATCAAAGGGCTCGTTGAGTTGTAGCACTTTGTTTCCTGAGACTTCCAATAACTGTACATTGATTGGGGCTGCTACCACGGGCGCTACGACAGTATTGTTTGTTGGCTGTGCAGCATCATTTAGTTTGACCATCATCATTTGCAACACAGCAATTTCAATTTCGGAATCGCCAGCATGGGGAAGCCACTTGGTATCTTTGCGACCGAACACCTGCATTTCTTCTAACACCTGTCGGCTCAAATAAACATCAGTATTCGCCCCATCTTTGCTGCGTTCGAGGCGAGTTAAATACTGATCGCGCTGGCCGATGGGTTTAAGCGAGTCCAGCACTTTGCCATTAGCTAAAATTCCGCGAGTAAAATGTTGCGGGACATTGCTACGATTTTCTTGCCAGTCAGTTTGAATCACGCCCGCTTGAGGGTTATCTACTTGAATGTCGAAGCCCATTTCAATCCAAAAAGATTTGACTAGGGGCCAAACGTTCTCTGCTTTGCCATTTACAACTAACCAACGTTGATTGCCATTGCGCTCTAAGCGCACATTTTTCGGGTCGGGCAATACAGTCCCTTTGGCAGGCTGAGCAGCAATACTTTTCGAATAGTCTGAATAGTTGGCAGCTAGCTCACCATCGCCACCAGGGATGGCATACTGCTCATTTGCAGAGATGGTGGTCAGATCAGGCGGCACCTCAAGTGTGGGAACGCGCGAAGAGGCTACTTTGTAATCGATACGCTTTTTGTCTAGGCTACATGCGGCCAAAGCGAGTAGTGCAAAAGTCAGTCCTGCGATATTTCGAATTTTCATGCCATTCCTTATTCAATAATTCCAGCTTGACGCATGGCCGTTTCTACCACCGTTTGAGCGCCGGCAGTCAGCGGTGTAAGTGGTAAGCGCAAGGTGTTGTTCATTTTCCCCATGCGTGCGACTGCCCATTTCACTGGGATAGGGTTCGCTTCAATAAACAGGTGACGATGCAGGCCGAGTAGTTTGAAATTAATTTTGCGTGCAGTTGCGACATCGCCTTTCATTGCGGCTGCGCACATTTCACTCATTAATTTTGGCGCGACGTTGGCGGTAACCGAAATGGTGCCATGCCCCCCCATTAGCATTAACGCTAAAGTACTGGCGTCATCGCCACTGTAAATCGCAAAGTTTTCTGGCGCACGTTGAATGAGATCGCTGCCACGCTCAATACCACCGGTTGCATCTTTAATGCCGACGATATTCGAGATTTGCGCTAAACGTAGCGCGGTATCGTTGCTCATGTCCGCACCAGTGCGGCCTGGTACGTTGTAAAGAATGTGTGGCATGTCGACAGTTTCAGCAATCGCTTTGAAGTGCAGATACATGCCTTCTTGCGTTGGCTTATTGTAGTAAGGCACTACGCTTAAAGAAGCGGCCGCGCCTGCATTCTTTGAGAAGGAGGCGAGCTCAATGGCTTCTTTGGTCGAGTTGGCGCCTGTGCCAGCAATAATGGGAATGCGCTTGGCGGCGTGTTCCACTGCAATCTGAATGAGTTGTTCGTGCTCTTCAAGATCAACGGTTGGGGATTCACCCGTGGTGCCGACAACAACAATGCCGTTTGTGCCTTGCGCAATATGGAAGTCAATCAAAGAACGAAATGCTGTCCAGTCCAAGCTGCCATCTTCATGCATGGGGGTAACGATCGCTACGATACTGCCTGTAATCATGGTCTTCGCCGTTTTTACGAAAGGCCGCATTTTAACTGAAACACTTGGTCGAATGTGCCATATCTGTGGCGAAAGCCAATGGTGAAATTACGGCTTCGAGTGGCGGGTTGATCGAGCAACAAAAGCCAGTGACACACCAATACTTTCTGCCGTATCATCCGCCCGCCCAACGATATTCGGTTGTCACATCATGCAAAATAACCCGCCGCCAGAACAACAAAATAATCGGCAGAACCTACTTAATCTGTTGCAAAAGCATCGGTTGGTAGAGGGCATGGTGCGCAAGCAAGATATGCCGCATCACGACTTGGTTGAATCGTTGGTGCGCAAGCAAAATCTCGCCAAGTTGAAGCAAGCACTTAACGATGCCAATCCATCGGATGTCGCCGATATTTTGGAAACACTCTCTTCTGACGAGCAGATGTTCGTGTGGGATCAGCTCAACGAAAATCGCAAAGAACTCATTCTGCGTGACGTGCCGATTTCGGTGCTCACCGCACTGGGCAAGCGCGAATTCAAAAATGAAAAATCTAGCATCAAAGCTTTCGGCCTACACGAAGGCCGTCTGCGTGAAATTGCGATTCATACCAGCGAAGAATTGTTGAAGACCAAGCCAGTGTGGATTGACTTGGTGAATCCCACTTTTGAAGAGCGCATGTGGGTTGGCGAAATTTTTGGCATTGATTTGCCAGACCCAGAAAAATTAAGTGACCTTGAGTCCAGTGCACGTTTTTATATTGAAGAAAATGGCGAGATTCATCTGCATTCAGACTTCTTGCTTGATCTAGAAAACGAGTCGCGCAACGTCGCTGTAGCGTTTATCTTGTATCAGGAAATTTTGTTTTCGATCCGCTCGGAAGAGCTACCTGTATTTCGTTTGCAGCGCTTACGCGCATTCTCACAGCCCAATTACGTTTCCGATTCGCGCGACGTATTGTTAGACCTTTACGCTGCGGATGCTGAGTATTCAGCAGATGCGATGGAAGATATTTACAAAGGTTTGGAGTCGGTAGGTAAGCAAGTGTTGAACAAACAAGTGACCGACGAAGAGGCTGCCAAAATATTGGTGGCCATCGCGCATGAAGAAGATCTAAACGGACGTATCCGTCGCAACGTGTTGGATACGCGCCGCGCAGTTTCATTTTTGATGCGCAGTAAATTTCTTGAGCGTCATCAGCTCGAAGATTCGCAGCAGATTCTGCGTGACATTGAATCATTGGATGGTCACACCACCTTCTTGTTCGGCAAGATCAATTTCTTAATGGATGCGACGGTCGGTTTCATTAACATCAACCAGAACAAAGTGATCAAACGCCTCACTGTGCTCAGCGTGGTGTTTATGCCGCTTAACGTGTTGGCCGGTATTGGTGGTATGTCTGAATTTT
>JAUYFR010000290.1 GCA_030690855.1 Gallionellaceae bacterium | reverse complement strand
ACCTGATAGTTTGTTGGGAAAATAATGTAGGCGATCGCGTAAGCCCAGTTGAATTAATAGGCCCTCGGCCCTCACCCTGAACTCACCTTCCGAGCCTGCGCAACCAATGGTTGGCACCACCACATTATCTAGTGCAGAAAGTGTAGGAATTAAATGAAACGATTGGAAAATAAAGCCAATGTTTTCCCGGCGAAACAGCGAAGCATCACCAATCTTGGAATACGCCTGCTCTTGAAACGTCAGCTCACCGGAAGAAGGCGCGTCTAAGGTGCCAATCACATTGAGCAAACTGGATTTACCCGAGCCGCTAGGACCCACAACCGCGACAAACTCTCCTGCATCAATTTCGAGATCGACGCCATTTAATGCTTTGGTTTGACCGTCGTCAAAATGTAAAGCCAACCCCGTTATGCGCAGGATTGGCTGGGAGGGAGAAGTGTCGCCTGTCATTTTAGGACTTAAAACGCAATGACGCCACCTGCGTAAGCATTGACAGGATTCATCGTTGAAGTACCTGTCGAATTTTTTAAATTGTAGCGATTAGCGCCTAAGCGAAATCCGATCTTAATCTTTCCGCCGCCTGCTTTGATGGAAAACGGCAACATATATTGCGCACCCACACCCACCAAGGAACCACTCCAAGCGTCCTCATATTCATTTGGTGAGGGACTGTATTCTCGCTCAAGGTTGGTGAAGCCGCCCTTGAGGTAAAGGGAGAAATTCTTCGATAGTGGCAAACCAAAGACTGCTGCAAATTCAGAACCGGCTAGCGTGGTTTTGGTAAATTGATAAGTCGTTCCCGCAACAGTAACAGGAGCCGGAAGTACCGCATATTTTGCATCGGACGCCAACGCGCCCATGCCGCCTTCAATAGCAAAAAAGCGGCTGAAGCGGTAACCAATCATTCCGGTGGCCGAGCTGGTGGTTTCAACATCAGTGATTTTAGTCACACTACCAATCGTACCCACTAGATAAACACCGCTGTCATCGGCCGCAAGGGCGGGCATCGCGCAAGCAGTTAACATCGTTGCTGCCAATAGTTTTTTCATCATTCTCATCTTCTCCTAACAATATGAATTTATTTATTTATTTTTTCAGCCAATGATAACGCTCATGCGGCGAATGGCAACTCGAAACAGACGCTCGAAAATCGGATTGTTACAATGATACGAGTTTGTTCCTTAAGAGAATCTTAAATGACAGAGGCCAAAACAAGTCTGTTGAACTGACGTAGAATCTGCCTGCTATTCAATTCCGTAAGGAGCCTCAATGTTTCAAATACGAGTTCACGGGCGCGGTGGTCAGGGCGTGGTTACAGCAACTGAAATGTTGTCGGTCGCGGCATTTGAAGAGGGTCGTCATGCGCAGGCCTTTCCTAGCTTTGGTTCAGAGCGAACGGGGGCGCCGGTGGTGGCTTTCTGCCGTATTGACGACAAGGAAATACGGCTGCGCGAACCGATCATGGAGCCGGATGCACTGATTATTCAAGACCCCACCTTATTACATCAGATCGACGTGTTTGCCGGACTGAAACAGGATGGCTATGTGCTACTTAACACTAATCACACCTTCGAAGAGCTTGGTTTGGCAGACATCCTCAAAGGGCGCAAGGCCGAACGCTTCTGCACCCTGCCAGCTAACGAAATTGGCAAAACACACATTGGTCGCCCTATTCCAAACGTACCACTCATTGCGGGCTTTGCCGCACTGTCAGGCATGTTCAAATTGGAGTCCGTGGTGTTGGCGATCAACGAAAAATTCTCAGGCAAAATCGCCGAGGGCAACATTGCTGCTGCCACCGAGGCCTACAACTTAGTCAAAGAGCAGATGAAGGGGGCAAATCATGCTTAAACAAATGGAAGGCTCTAAAGCGGTTGCCGAGGCTGTTGGCTTATGCCGCCCAGAAGTGATCTGCGCCTACCCCATCTCACCGCAAACGCACATCGTCGAAGCGCTCGGTGAAATGGTCAAGTCGGGCAAATTGACGCCTTGCGAATTCATCAACGTAGAAAGTGAATTTGCCGCCATGTCGGTAGCCATTGGCTCCTCGGCAGCGGGTGCGCGTTCTTACACCGCCACCGCCTCGCAGGGTTTGTTGTTTATGGTTGAAGCTGTTTACAACGCGTCTGGCTTAGGGTTGCCAATCGTGATGCCCGTGGCCAACCGTGCTATCGGCGCGCCCATAAACATTTGGAATGACCACTCCGATTCGCTGTCGCAGCGCGATTCCGGCTGGTTGCAGTTGTTCGCCGAAACCAATCAAGAAGCGGTCGATCTGCACATTCAGGCGTTTCGCCTAGCCGAAGAATTGTCGATGCCCATCATGGTGTGCATGGATGGATTTATTCTCACCCATGCTTTTGAGCGCGTGGATATTCCCTCACAAGAACAAGTTGATAAATATCTACCGCCGTTCGATCCGCGCCAAGTACTTGACCCTGCCGAGCCAGTTTCTATCGGCGCGATGGTGGGGCCAGAAGCGTTCATGGAAGTGAAGTACCTTGCCCACGCAAAACAAATGCAAGCCATTGATTTGATTCCACAATTGGCAAATGAGTTTAAGCAGCAATTCGGTCGCGACAGTGGTGGCTTGGTGCGCAGCTATTTCACCGAAGGTGCTGAAACCATCATTATCGCGATGGGCTCGGTGCTCGGCACAATCAAAGATGTGGTGGACGAAATGCGCGCCGAAGGTCACAACATCGGCGTGCTCGGCATCATCAGCTATCGCCCTTTCCCGCTGGCTGAAGTGCGTGCCGCGTTGGTGAATTGCAAACGCTTTGTCGTGTTAGAAAAAAGCCTCGCGGTGGGCATGGGCGGCATCGTTGCCACCGACGTGCGCATGGCGGTTACCGGCACGGGCATCAAAGGCTTCACTGCGATTGCAGGTTTGGGTGGGCGTTCAATTCCAAAATCTTCGTTGCACACTCTATTCCGCCAAGCCGAGAAAGAGGAACTACAACCCGTCACCTTCCTCGATCTGGATTGGGATGTGGTCAATAAACAATTGGAACGCGAAAAACAAACGCGTCGCTCCGGCCCAATTGCCGAAAATATTTTGCATGACAAGGGCGTCGTGTCGGCGAAGTTTGGTTAAGCAGTCATCGGTAATTTTATAGTGCGAATGCAAGAATCCAATCGAATCGAACTCAAACGCGAACTAAACGACTCTCTTGAAAAAGAGGTGGTCGCGTTTTTGAATTATCGTGAGGGCGGCCTCATTTACATCGGCATTGACGACAAAACGAAAACCACATGCGGCGTAAGCGATACCGATGCTTTGCAGCTAAAAATAAAAGACCGCATCAAGCACAACATCAGCCCCTCCACGATGGGCTTGTTTGATGTGGTTGCCGAAACCCGCGATGGAAAAACTATCCTTAAAGTCACCGTCGCCAGTGGCTCAGAAAAACCGTATTACCTCGCCAAAATGGGCATGTCCGCGAAAGGGTGTTACCTGCGTATCGGCAGTGCATCCGAGCCAATGCCGGTGAGGATGATTGAAGAACTTTTCGCGCGCAGAATTCGCAACTCCATCGGCACAATTAAATCCCGTAAGCAAAGCTTGAGCTTTGAACAGCTCAAAATTTACTACAACGAAACACCGTTAAAACTGAACGAACAGTTTGCGCATAATCTGGAATTACTCACCGAAGACGGCGCATACAACTACGCCGCTTATTTGCTTTCTGACGTGAATGGCAACTCCATCAAAATCGCCAAATATGCAGGTACAGATCGTGTTCACCTGATTGAAAATGAAGAGTACGGCTATTGCTCACTGGTGAAAGCCACCAAAGCCGTGCTAGAAAAACTCAAGATCGAAAACAAAACCTTTGCGCGCATCACGCCAGAGCGGCGAGTAGAACGCAAACTACTCAATCCGGTGGCACTGCGCGAGGCCGTCATTAACGCCATTATTCACAACAACTACAGCAACGAAGTGCCGCCGAAATTTGAGCTATTTGACGACCGCCTAGAAATCACCTCCGCCGGAGGCTTGCCCGATGGCTTTGATGAAGAAGAATTTTTCAAAGGCTATTCCGTTCCGCAAAATAAAGAACTCATGCGCGTCTTTCGCGACTTGGACATGGTGGAACAATTAGGCACTGGCGTGCGCCGCATTCTTGAGCACTACCCGCGCAGCATTTACCAATTTACCGCCAACTTTACGCGGCTGGTTTTTCCTTATGCGGAAGGCTTTGAGCAAGTGACCGGACAAGCTACCGGACAGGTGACCGGACAAGCTAGTGACCAAGCTGAAACGATTTTGCAATTCTGCTCAATCCCTCGCTCTACTAAAGAAATGATGCAACATCTAGGCTTGAGCCACCGTGAAAATTTCCGTGATTCGCTTTTATTACCGCTGATTGAAGCAGGGAAATTAACGCCCACGATTCCAGACAAACCTTCTAGTCCGAAGCAGCGTTATGTC
>JAUYFR010000287.1 GCA_030690855.1 Gallionellaceae bacterium | reverse complement strand
CGTGAGTACCGTCGGGATGAATCCCGACCTACAAATGACAGGCTAGATTGGGGAAAATAAATGAATATTAATATCAGCAAGGAAGAAGCCATTGCCGCTACCCAGCTTTGGTTGGAAAAAGCAGTGATCGGCTTAAATCTTTGTCCCTTTGCCAAAGCGGTACACGTCAAAAAACAAATTCGCTATGTGGTGAGCAGTGCGAGCACTCCGGAGGATTTGTTAAAGGATGTGCTGCACGAGTTTGAAGTATTGGCAGAAAGCAAGCCGGAGAAGATTGAAACCACACTGTTGATTCACCCTCATGTGCTGACTGACTTCCTCGATTACAACGATTTTTTAGAAGTAGTTGATGCCGCGCTGGAAGATGTTGAGCTGGATGGTGAGCTGCAAGTGGCCAGCATGCACCCGCAATATCAATTCGCTGACACCGAGTTCAATGACATCACTAATTACACCAATCGCTCACCCTATCCGACTTTGCATTTACTGCGCGAAGCCAGCATAGATGAAGCGGTAGCCGCCTTCCCTGAAGCAGAAATGATCTTCGAAAAAAATATCGAGACCATGCAAAAATTGGGACATGAAGGTTGGAATGCGCTGGGTTTGGCTGAAGTACAGCGAGACAAAAAGTAACTAGGGCGTTCGATGGAAACCTTGTCCTATTCCTCACTTACTCCCGATAGTGTTTTGAATGCGCTGGAAAGCATCGGCCTGCGTTGCGATGGCCGTTTGCTTGCACTTAATAGTTACGAAAATCGGGTGTATCAAGTAGGCATGGATGAGGGTGCGCCGCTGGTGGCAAAATTTTATCGTCCGGCACGTTGGAGCGATGATGCCATTCTCGAAGAGCATGCTTTTGTGCAAGAGCTGGTCGAGCGAGAAATTCCCGTGGTGCCCGCATCGACTATTGACGGTAAAACTTTGCATCACTTCGAAGGATTTCGCTTTTCAGTGTTTGCCAAGCATGGTGGGCGCGCCCCTGAGTTAGAAAACCGCGATACGCTGGAATGGCTAGGGCGCTTTCTGGGGCGCATTCATGCCGTGGGTGCGCTGAGTAATTTTCAGTGTCGCCCAACGCTCGATATTCAGTCATTTGGTTTTGAGTCACGCGATTTTTTGTTTGCCAATAATTTCATTCCAGCAGACATTGATGCCGCCTATCGTAGTGTGGTGCAGCAGGCACTCGACGGCGTACAACATTGCTTTGAGCGTGCCGGGAATGTGAAGCAACTGCGATTGCATGGCGACTGCCACGCAGGTAATGTGTTGTGGACAGACGAAGGCCCTCATTTTGTTGATTTTGACGACAGCCGAACGGGGCCAGCCGTGCAAGATTTATGGATGCTCCTCTCCGGTGAGCGCGAAGACCGTGTGCGGCAAATGGGCGACGTGCTCGCGGGTTATGAGGACTTTTGCGAATTTGATGTGCGTGAATTACATCTTATCGAAGCGCTCCGCACTCTGCGCTTGATTCATTACTCAGCTTGGCTCGCACGACGTTGGGATGACAGCGCGTTCAAGCAAGCCTTCCCTTGGTTCAATACGCAAATTTATTGGCAGAACCGCATTCTCGAATTAAGAGAACAGATCGCACTGATGGAAGAGCCGCCGTTATGGCAAAACTAGCCGTCATGCCAGACTTGATCTGGCATCCAGCGTTTTAAATTTACTGGACACCAGCCTGCGCCGGTGTGACGAATATCGGAATATTTAACGAATGAAAAAGCACGCTGAAGGCTGTCCGTGCGGCAGCGGTAAAAAATTCACTGAATGCTGCGCAATTTACCTTAGTGGAAAGGCCTTCGCTCCGACTGCTGAAGCCCTCATGCGCTCACGCTACACCGCTTACACTTTGTTGCGAGAAGACTATCTGTTGGCAACATGGCACGCATCAAAACGGCCTGCCACTTTAGGCCTTGCAGATGAACAGCAAACCAAATGGATCGGTCTAGAAGTAAAGCGCCATGAACAACAAGATGCCGATCACGCCATTGTAGAGTTTGTGGCGAAATACAAAGTGAATGGCAAAGCGCATTGTTTGCACGAAGTCAGTCGCTTTATTTGCGAAGCAGGGCAGTGGTTTTATGTGGCTGGCGATTTGAGTTAAGCAGGGTCTTTCCTTGTTCAGTAAATTTCCACCAAGCTAGCTTTTCCCCTGTTACTAAAAAATGCTTTACCGCCATTAAGGTGTAAAGCACGCAGGGATCGCGGCGCTTACCCATTGACTTAGCTAAATTAAAATAAGTTGTCAGCGGGTCGCTCTCGCGAAGTTGTGCAGGAGTGAGAACGCCGATGGCACGCAAATCAGAAGCGATAGATTTGCCAATATTCGGCAGGTCCTCCAGTGGTTGCGGTGACTTCATGGCTAAAGATCGCTCGATGTTTGAGCGACAGGCTGAGGCCCCTCGATTTGCGCCTCGGACCAATCAGCAACCTCTCCTGCGCCCCACGAAACTAACGAGGCTAAAACAAACACCAATACGCTGCGTGTCATTCCTTGCGCGATCCCCTGTGTTTCAAAATATCGGCGCAGATACCACACGGCGATAAAAAACACGAAGGTGGAAACAAGCAAGTTCCACAATGAGGGTAGTGTAAACATTATTTACTTTTCTGATGAATGTGCGACGCGTCAATTATAAAGCTAGTCTTTTTTCAGCAGCCCTTGTAACGCGGCGAACGGATTATGTGTTGCAGCGACATGGCCATCCGCACCTCGGTTGCGTACGGCCTCGTCTAAAACGCGAGAGTGCTCGTTGTCATGACAATACAAACACAGTAACTCCCAATTGCTACCATCGGTTGGGTTGTTATCGTGATTGTGATCTTTGTGATGCACCGTTAATTCACGCAACCGCTCCCCAGCAAACTCGCGCCCACAGCGCCCGCAGAGATGTGGAAATAATTTGAGTGCTCGTTCGCGATAACCTTGCTCGCGCGAATCACGTTGTTGGCGAGCTTCTGCTACTACGCGGTCTAGCCGTGCATGGTCTGGGGTGGTGTGTTTAGTCATAGCTCAAAGCGAGTTGAAAGTGGGCGCAACTATAGTAGAGCACTATGGTGTTTATTGCTCCCTACCCGTAGATTGCTCTCGTTGTTGGTGGAACGTAATTTGATCTCAGAGAAGGGACAAAGTAGAGCGCTAATGTGCGGTCAATTAGCGGATGGATATGGTTGGCTACTTTACTGCAGTTTCACTGCCAACAAGGAGGTGTTAAGAATTGCAGAAGCTTTTTAAGCAGCTACTAGCACCGACAACAAACCAGATTCATGCCCCTTTGCTTTGGGCCTAATAATAATCTCGACATCCTTATCCAGCATCGTAATGAAGTGCATCAGGCGTTCAGATGAGAAACGACTTAGCTTGTAATTTTTGAGTTCTGAAATATGCGGTTGAGGCACACCAAACAGCGCTGCCACTTTTGCTTGTGTCAGTTTTCTGTCTTGCAGTAATTCATTAATGCGCATGGCTAATTGCACACGGAGTTTCCGCTCTCCTGAATCTTGAAAACCGAGATCAGCAAAGACATTGCCTGTTCCTACATCAATAGTTTCAACGCTTTTTTTCATAACGCACCTCATAATCAGCTTTAGCTAACTTTAATCGTTCGTGAATTAAATCCACATCCGTGCTGGCTGTTCTTATTCCAGAAGGCGATTTTTTCTGGAAGCAGTGTAGTACATAAATTGCCTGTTCAAATTTTACGGTATACATAACGCGAAATGTGTCGCCTCGGTGATCTTCTACAACCTCCAACACTCCCGCACCTTCCCCCTTCCAATGCTTAGCAGAGGGAGGCATTCCACCTTGCTGCACAACTCCAAGGGCATAGCCAACATCGCCAACAACTTCTTCGGGAAAAGACAACAAGTCTTTCTTGGCTGAACCAACCCAGTGCAGAGGCTTATCGGCGGAATAGTGAGTTTTCATGGGAGAAATTGTATACCGTATTAGGTATAAATAAAAGGAGTTGCAGCATTGCGGATATGGCATTGAAATACATTTATCAAAAGTGGCCGCTTATGAGCAGGCCAACCTCAATGTTAAATGTCGCTTCAGTCCACAAAGCGTGAGTTCGCCACCACTATTTAGTAGCAGTAAAGTAGCCGATCAACTGATTTTTTTCGTCGCTCTCACCTTTGCCAACACAAAAGCCTCTCCCTGATTTCCCCATTGCGCATCAAGCATCCGATCACGACGATTTTCTGGAATATGTTGTATCGAGCGGCAGTCTTTGCGATGCAGGGTGATGCCTCGATCACGAGTGACATAACCGATGATTTCATCAGGCGGCGCTGGGTGGCAGCATTGCGCATTTTTTGTGAGTAAATTACCGACGCCTTGTACTAAAACACCCGTGGTATTTTTGTGCGTGGCGGTGGTGCGCGGCACAGTCGGTTTTGCTTCTTCAATTTTGTTGGGCAGCTCATCTTGAATCGCACTGGCTAATTGATATTGCGTGATTTCGTTGCGGCCGATGGCGGCTAATAAATCTTCCAATTTATTGAAGTGCAAGCGCTGCGCGAGCTTTTCTTGATTGAGTGAAGTGACTCCCAGTCGATGCAGTTCTTTGTCTAGTTGAGCGCGTCCCTGTGAGACGTTCTCATCAAAGTTTTGCATCTTGAACCACTGCCGCACTTTGGCGCGTGCGCGATTGCTTTGCAGATAGCCAAGATTAGGGCTGAGCCAGTCACGGCTCGGCGCGCCGATTTTTGCGGTTAAAATTTCAACGCGCTGCCCGTTTTGTAATTTGTAACTCAGCGGCACGATGTTGCCGTTTACTTTAGCGCCACGTGTGCGATGTCCTAAGTCGGTATGCAGCGAATAAGAAAAATCGACAGGCGTTGCGCCCTTGGGTAGATCGATTACTTTTCCTTGTGGCGTGAGTACGTAAACATGATCTTGAAACAATTCGCTTTTGAATTGTTCCAGCATGTCACCGCTATCGGCGACGTCTTCTTTCCACTCCAATATCTGCCGCAGCCAGGAAATTTTTTCGTCGAACTTGGTGTCGGATTTTCCACCTTCTTTATAACGCCAGTGGGCGGCGACGCCGAGTTCGGAATGTTGGTGCATTTCGGTGGTGCGGATTTGTACCTCGATGGCTAAATCGCGCGGGCCAATAACAGCGGTGTGTAAAGATCGGTAGCCATTATTTTTAGGATGCGCAATGTAGTCGTCAAACTCACCGGGAATCGGTTGCCATAGGTTATGTACCAAACCTAATACGGTGTAGCAATCACGTAAATTCCCCGCCTCCGACAATTTACTGCGAAGCGATGAATTGTCGGAGGCGTCGGGAGACGACACTCCCGCCCCGGAGGCTTCGCCTTGCCGTGTCGTACCGCCTACAAGAATGCGCACCGCGCGCACATCGTAGAGTTCGCTGAACTCTAAGTTTTTTCGCTTCATTTTGTTAATGATGCTGTAGATGTGTTTAGGGCGACCCGTGACTTCTGCTTTGACACCCGCTTGCGCTAACTCTTGTTTTAATAATTTGAGTACGTCGGCAATATATTGCTCGCGATCAGCGCGGCGTTCATCGAGTAGCGTGGCGACTTGTTTGTAGCGTTCTGGCTCAAGGTAACGTAAAGATAAGTCTTCTAGCTCCCACTTGAGCTGCCATACGCCGAGGCGATTAGCGAGCGGTGCAAAAATGCCTTGCGTTTCACGAGCGATTAATTTTTGCTGGTCGAGGCTGGCATTTGAGAGGTTGCGCATGGTTTGCGTGCGTTCAGCCAATTTGATGAGTACGACGCGAATATCTTGCACCATCGCCAGCAGCATTTTGCGCAACGTTTCGATTTGCTCGGCTTGATCGTTCTTTTTTCCGCTGGGGCTATGCAGGCTGCTCATTTCGCTGAATTGCCGAATCTGTTCCATGCGCGAGATACCTTCAATCAGATCACACGCATCCTTGCCAAAGTCAGCCAACACTTTGGCCTGCCAATCTTTTAAGTAGACGGGTAGCGCATGCAGGACAGCCGCGATAATCGAAGCGCAGTCCATATTCATCTTGGCAAGAATAAAGGCTGCGCCAATGGCATGCTGCAACAGCGGGGCGTTGGTGAGCTCCGTTTTTTCGGCATACAGTGGCTCGGCCAAGGCGCAAGCTTGTTCGACTAAATGAATCTCTTGTGGCGAGAAGTTTTTAGGCAGGCTGCCAATGAGTACAAGCGCATTCACACCATTTTTATTTGAACTGGGAGCTAAGGTGGATGGCACGTTGTTTTGGTTTATTGATTGCCGCTACGCAGGCGTTTTTCAGCATCCGCCAACGAAACTGAGTTGCCCAGTAACATGAGTACGTCGCCTGGGAGTAGCACCATATTGCCAGTGGGTTGGCTGCCTTCAACGTTGTGGCGGCGCACAGAATTTACCTCAACACCGAATTCGCTTAGGTTCATTTCCTGTAAGGTTCTGCCGACGGCAGCGTTACCTTTGTGCAGCAAGACGCTACTAAAGCGATGTTGTTGATGATCGGTTGCATCGCCAACTGGCTCTTGGTCTGAGCGGAAGAAACCGCTGAATACGCTGTAGCGGCGCGCACGATTTTCTTGAATGCGCCGGATGACTCGATTTAACGGTACGCCTGAGTGCAATAATGCCTGCGAGGCGAGCATTACGCTGCCCTCTAATACCTCGGCAACGACTTCAGCGGCTCCCGCGCGTTTGAGCGTTTCCACGTGAGAATCATCGGCCGTGCGCACTACCACCGGCAAATCAGGGCGAGTGCTTTTTACATGATGCAAAATTTTGAGTGCGGAAGGTGTGTCGTCGTAAGTGATAACCAAGGCTTTGGCACGCATTAAACCGGCTGCTTGCAGGACTTCGCGTTTTGTTGCGTCGCCATAAACTACTTTTTCACCGAGCGCTACCGCGTCCCTTACATAGCGAGGGTCAAGTTCCAGCGCGACAAATTTGATGCCTTCATTGGTGAGAAAGTTTCCCAGCGCTTTACCACTTCGACCATAGCCGCAAACAATAATATGGCCATCTGAACCCATGCTTTGCACGGCGATTTGGTGAATATGCATCGCTTGATTCATCCATTCGGCTGGAGAAAGACGCCGCACAATCCAGTCTGCGTGTTGCAAGAGGAAGGGTGCAATCAACATGGAGATGAGCATCGCCGCGAGTACGTTTTGCATTATGTCCGGGGGGAGAATTTGCACCTCGCCCGCGAGCGTCAGCAATACAAAGCCGAATTCGCCGGCTTGCGCTAGGCCTAATCCAGTGCGGATGCTGGCCCCCCAGTTTTTGGTAAACCAATTCGCCAAGAGTGCGACGACAACCGCTTTAAACGGAATGAGAATAAGCAGAATTAACACGATCCAGCCAAAACCATGAATGATGCTATTGATGTTCAACATCATGCCGATAGTGACGAAGAACAATCCGAGCAGAACATCGCGGAAAGGCTTGATGTCCTCCTCCACCTGATAACGATAGTCGGTTT
>JAUYFR010000047.1 GCA_030690855.1 Gallionellaceae bacterium | reverse complement strand
TGTTCATCGACACCCATTGCCACCTCGACGCCAGCGAATTTGCAGGCGCGCAAACTGAGCTGATCGCCAACGCTCAAGCGGCTGGGGTTGATCGTATCGTCGTGCCCTCGGTAACGCGCGCCAATTTTGAAGTGGTGTATGAGCTATGCCAAAAGCACGTTGGTTGCTTGCCCGCTTATGGCATTCATCCCATGTATGTGGGCGATGCTGTGCCCGAAGATTTAAATGTGTTGAGAGAGTATCTAACGCAGCGGCAACCCGTTGCTGTCGGTGAAATTGGCCTCGATTTTTTTATTCAACATTACGACCGTGCGGCCCAAGAATTTTTCTTTGTTGAGCAACTTAAACTGGCGCGTGAATTTGATTTGCCGGTACTGCTCCACATTCGGCGTGCGCCAGATGTCATCCTTAAACATTTACGCGAACACAAAGTGCGCAGCGGCATTGCCCATGCTTTTAATGGTAGTCGCCAACAGGCAGATGAATTTATTAAACTGGGATTTAAGCTCGGCTTTGGTGGTGCGATGACTTTTGAGCGCGCCACTAAATTACGCGAACTCGCAGCGACTTTGCCGTTAGAGGCGATTGTGCTGGAAACCGATGCGCCAGATATTCCGCCATCTTTTCTCCCCTCTCACGCTAGTGGGCGAGGGATTGGGGGAGAGGGTGAAGCCCTGAGTAAAAAAGTCATCAATGAGCCGCAGTACGTAAAGCGAATTGCGCAGACCTTGGCAGACTTGCGTGGCATGGCACTGGAAGAAGTTGCACAAATCACTACGGCGAATGCCTGTGAAGTGTTACCTGCGCTTTGTAGGTTAGATGCGAGCCGGACATAAAATTGTTGTTGGGCTAAAGCCCAACCTACAAAACCTCTTCTCCTCTTGTGGGTCGGGTTTTAACCCGACGCTTGTTGTTGGGCTAAAGCCCAACCTACAAAATCCATCGCATCGCTTTTCGTAGGTCGGAATTCATTCCGACAGTAAAGCTGTAACCTACTTTAAACTCTCCACATCATGCCAAACACCATCCATCCCCAATTCGCACGCACTCAAATTTTATTGGGTGAAGAAGGTCTTGCTCTGCTCAAGAACACCCACATTTTTATCGCGGGTCTAGGTGGCGTTGGCTCCTACTGTGCTGAAGCAATGGCGCGCGCAGGCGTCGGTCGCTTAACACTGCTTGACCATGACAAAGTCGTGCCCAGCAACATCAATCGCCAACTACTCGCGCTTCATTCCACCGAGGGGCAGTCCAAGGCAGACCTCATGCGCGCACGCATTCTCGACATCAATCCAGAGTGTGAGGTCAAAGTGCTTTATGACTTTCTCGCGATTGAAAACGTGAATCAGCTCGTCCCTGCCGATTCTTGCTATGTTATTGATTGTATTGACTCTTTATCATCAAAGGTGGCGTTGGTGGTAGAGAGTTATAAGCGCGGTTTAAAGGTGGCGTCGAGCATGGGCGCGGGCAATCGCCGCGACCCCACGCGTATAAAAGTGGCGGACATTAAAGACACTGATATGTGTCCACTTGCGCGAGAAATGCGCAAGCGCCTACGCAATGAAAATGTTTATGAAGGCGTGTTAGCGGTTTTTTCTGATGAATACCCAGGCCAGCCTTTGCCACCTGAGCCAACGGGCAGAGGTCGTCCTCGCGCAGTGAACGGCACTATCAGTTACATGCCACCCTTATTTGGCTTTATGTTGGCGGGGGCGGTGATTCAGCGAATATTAGAAAAGACTTAAATTATTGATCGAAAAAATATTGTGTGTTGCGAAAATGAATCGGCCATAAATTTATTTTGACAATCTTTTTTCCAACGTGTACGTTTCGCCCCGTAGTAAAAAAACAACGCGTACAGCGTGGCTACTTATTGAAATATAAGTATATTCTAATAAACCAGGATTACCTTACGAGGAGAAATGCATGAAAAAAATCGTATTAACATTGGCAAGCGTTATGGCTGCCACAGTATTTGCACCAGAGGCATCAGCTATTCCATCTTTTGCACGTCAAACAGGTATGGGATGTAGCGCCTGCCATCAACAACACTATCCAGTGTTGAACGGTTTCGGTCAGGCATTCAAGGCATCTGGCTACACCATGATGGGCGCACAAGGCAAAATCGAAGGTGAACACCTTTCAATTCCTGAGACATTGAATGCTGCGGTATTGTTAAAAGCACGTTATCAAAAGTCAACGACTACTGGTGCTACACCTGACACAATTTCAGGTACAAATACCGAATCTGGTCAATGGCAGATTCCTGACGAGCTGAGCTTGTTCTTTGGTGGCCGCGTAGCTGATCAAGACTCTTTCAAGATGGGTATGATGATGGAGAACAATCTAGTGGGTGGCCCAGCTGGCGGTATTATCGCTGGTATGAAACTGCCTATGGTGTATGAGGCAGGTGATCTGAAGTTTATGGCGATTCCTTACCTAACAGACGCATTGGGCGTGGCTTACGGTTTTGAGCAATCAAGCACTGGTATGACTCGTGGTATTCGTTGGGCGGAACATCGTTCTGACATTTCTGCCGCTCAATACACGGGTATGGGTTCTGGTGCAGCGTCCGGTCTGGCTTTCGTTGCCTTACATGAAATGGGCTATATCAACGTGTCTAAATGGTCGCCAGCCTTTGCTTATGTTCCTGGGGCGGAAGGCTCTGGTATTCAGATGAGCTCAACTTGGGTTCGTCTAGCTGCGACGCCAACTGTTGCTGATTGGGCTATGCACATCGGCTTCGGTTCGATGAGCGGTCAGTCATATAATTCTTGGGCTTTACCTACGTCTGGAGCGGTTTCATATGGCGATGAAGCAGCAATGTCAGGTACTACTAGTAAAACAGAAGCTACGGTATTGGACTTCCAGGCTCACGGCCAAGTTGGTGGCAATGATCTAGGTATCTATGTAACTTATGCCAGCGTTCCAAGTGGTACAAAGTACAACACTGGCGCACAAACTGAAAGCGCATCGACTATTGGTGCTGACTACAGTTTAATTCCGCATACACTGCATCTTGGTGCTGCAATGCGTAATGGTACAACTGGTGCTGGAAGGTCTGACAACTCTATCTCTGCGATGGCAATTTACGACTTGACTCAAAACGTTGCCTTGCATCTTAACCACAGTATCCGCTCTGGCCAACAAGCTGACGCAGGTAGCACTGAGAAGAGCTTGACAACATTCATGTTGGAAGCAGCTTGGTAAGTTAGCCAACGTAAGATGGGCTAGCGCAAGCGAATTTATCAAACAAAGCTAAGCAAGACAAACAAGGGAGACTTCGGTCTCCCTTGTTTTTTGTGCGAGTGAAGGTGAGATTGTTTGATACACTTCATCTGCGATTTATTTTGGGAGGTATTATGAAAGCATTGTTTATTAGAGCCGAGTGGGATGATGAGGCAGACGTTTGGGTTGCCACAAGCGATGATGTACCTGGCTTGGTTGCTGAAGCGGAGACTGAGGAAGCGCTACTCGCTAAATTGCATATATTGATTCCTGAGTTGCTCGATGCAAATGGTTATCCGGATGGTGAAGATGTACCTTTTGAATTGTTTTCTCGTCGGTTTGATGTGGCACATCGGAAAGCAGCCTAAATGACGGCCAGTTTTACAGCGCAACTAAAGGTGTTCTTGCTTAATGCAGGCTGCCGCTTTGAGCGGCAAGGTAAAGGTGATCATGAGATTTGGTTTAGTCCGATCACTTTGGTTCGATTTCCTGTCGACAGCAAAATTAAATCACGCCATACCGCTAATGCCGTTTTGAAACAAGCAGGTTTACCCAAGCAGTTTTAGATGATGCCTCATTTATCGATTCCCTTGTTTTTGTGCGGAATTCAAAGAAGTCTTGATATACTTCGATCATCATAAAATTGAACAGAAAGGAATGCATGATGACCCAAGTGATAAATGAATCGTTGCGTTTGGCGCAGGGTAAGGTCAAGTCATTTGGTGTATTTGGCCCCAAATATGAGGTGGGTAATCCCGTGCGTCAACTGGAAGATGGTGATTGGATGATGCACATAAAGTTGTTGGAGTCAGGTGAAGAGACGGAATATCGTTTTTCTCATTTGGAAAATGATCCAGAGGCGCACTAAATGTATGCGATTGCTTTTGATTTGGTTGTGGCGGATACAGAGCAACATCACCCCAAGGGGGTTGCGCAAGCCTATTCGGATATTGGCTCGGTTTTGAACGAGTATGGATTTCATCGAGTGCAAGGTAGTCTTTATGTGACTGAAAACGAAGATATGGCAAATCTGTTTTTAGTTATTCAGTCTTTGCGTTCACAAGTTTGGTTTCCAAAGTCGGTGAGAGATATTCGTGCATTCCGTATTGAGCAGTGGTCTGACTTTACGCATGTGGTGAAAGGCTAATTTGATTTGTGCCGCTGTTGTTAATCAGGAAGCTGTTGCAGTTAAAACTGTCATGATTAATTGGGAGTTGGAGGAGGAGACATGAAAATTCAGTACGAAGATAAAGAAGATATTTTATATATCGAGTTTTCAAAAGAGGCTATTGTAAAAGATGTGTCTTATGGTTGGAATATCAACATAGGTTATGCTAGCAACGGAATCGCTGAGATAACTGTTCTCGATGCAAAAGCGAATGGCTACTGGCCATTGGAAAATGCTAAAGACTTACCATTAGCAGCCTAAGTGAGATTAGTTCTAAACAAGGGAGACTTCGGTCTCCTTTGTTTTTTGTGCGGAATTCAAAGAAGTCTTGATATACTTCGCGCAGTCAAATTATAAGGAGTGCAACATGAGTACTGTTACATTCGATACTCTGAAGTTTGTAAAAACGCTTGAAGCGAGTGGCATTAACGCAAGCCAAGCGGAGGCGATTGCGTCGGCCTATCGCGAGGCGTCAGCAGATCAAGAATTGGTAACAAAAAAAGATTTGCAGATTGAGTTGGCCCCAATCAAGGCGGAGTTGCAGGTAATGAAATGGATGAGTGGTTTAATCATGGGCGGCGTAATAGCCCTCATATTGAAGTCGTTCTTTTGAGTGACGACACTCTTCAAACATAAGCAAACAAGGGAGACTTCGGTCTCCCTTGTTTTTTGTGCGATGCAGTTTGATTGTTGTTGACATGAAATAGCTGTGTTGGCATTATTTACAACATGAAGGCGCAAATACTGGTGAATGAACGAATAGCGCAAGGCAATAACGCTTTTGCGGAGTTGCGCGTAGTGTTAGTGCCTGTCGTGGTGAGGGGGAGTGCGCATACTTTTAAATATAGTTTGTCGTTAGTGGTTGAGAGTGTATGTATTTTGCGTTTTGATAATGAGGCGGGAAAAGGTGATCACTATCACCTTGAGGGTGTTGAGTTTCCCTACCGCTTTACGACGATGCCTGTGCTACTGAATGATTTTTGGAAACAGGTGGATAAATGGAGGCAATCATGACGACAGTTGTAATCGGAATATCTGGCCGCGATGAAGTGAATGCACGAGTTATGCGTGCGCTGGAAACGGGAAAACCACAAGGGGCTTATCGTAGCTTTGAAAATTCGGCTGAGTTATGGCGTACGCTCTCTCCAAAGCGTTGGGATGTACTTAAGGTGATGACAGGGGCGGGTGCATTATCTTTGCGAGAGGTCGCGCGGCGTGTAGAGCGGGATGTTAAAGGCGTGCATACAGATGTGCATATACTGCTTAATGCTGGCTTGCTGGATAAAACTGACGATGGAAAATTTATCTTTCCCTTTGATTCGGTGCATGTCGATTTCATGCTTGAGGCGGCTTAAGCGTTAAATTAAAGGAGTTGTTATGGACTGGGACGTAGTTGAGATAGGCCCTAAACCTGATTTGAGTATGGAGCTGCGTTTTGCAGATGGCACTCGGGGGCGTGTTCAGCTTGAGGAAACTCATCTACTGGGAGTGTTCGGAAAATTGAAAGACCCAACTCATTTTTGCCAAGCCTATTTGGAGGATGGAGTGGTGACTTGGCCAGAAAATATCGACATTGCACCGGATGCGATGTATCGAGAAATTAAGCAGCATGGACAATGGGTGCTTCGCTGATTGTTTTAGGTTGGTAAAGAACAGTGGAGACTTCGGTCTCCCTTGTTTTTTGTGCGATGGAAATAGCGAACGGGTAAAATCGCTCCCCATGAATTCTGCACTTTCTCCTTCCGCTCAGCGCCGTCTGGCGCGCGTTCAACAACTTTCCGCAATCGAATACCCAGCTGATCTTCCTGTGGTGGCAAGACGGGATGAGTTGGCGCAGGCGATTGAAAAACATCAAGTGGCGATTGTGTGCGGTGAGACGGGCTCGGGTAAAACGACGCAGTTGCCCAAAATCTGTTTGAGCTTGGGGCGCGGGGTGTTGGGGGTAATTGGTCATACGCAGCCGCGCCGTGTCGCAGCGCGCTCGGTGGCGGCGCGTATCGCGCAGGAATTGAAGTCGGAGTTAGGTGGTTTGGTCGGTTACAAGGTGCGCTTTAACGACAAGGTGTCGCCCGACACCTGCGTGAAGTTAATGACCGATGGTATTTTGTTGGCTGAGGTTCACCACGATCCACTGCTGAAAAACTACGACACCATCATCATCGACGAGGCGCATGAGCGTTCACTGAATATTGATTTTCTGTTGGGATATTTGCGGCAACTGCTACCACGTCGGCCAGATTTAAAAATTATTATCACCTCGGCAACGCTGGATGCGGAGCGGTTTGCCAAGCATTTTTCTGGCGCGCCCATTCTCCAAGTTACCGGTCGCACTTATCCCGTTGAAATTCGCTATCGCCCACCACAGCAAAATGAAGAAGGTGATACGCAAGACATACCGCAAGCGATTTGTAGTGCGCTTGATGAATTAAGCATCGGCGGTTTGCGCGGCGACGTGTTGGTGTTCTTGCCCGGTGAGCGCGAGATTCGTGAAACGGCAGAGGCCTTGCGCAAGCACCAACACAAAGGCATCGAGATTTTGCCCTTGTTTTCGCGCTTGTCGATTGCCGAGCAAGATCGTGTGTTTAAACCTGCTTCGGGGATGCGTCGCGTGGTGTTGGCGACTAACGTGGCGGAGACATCGCTGACCGTACCCAATATCGGTTACGTGATTGACAGCGGTTTGGCGCGGATTAATCGTTACAGCGTGCGTCAAAAAGTAGAGCAATTGCGCATCGAAAACATTTCACGTGCGGCGGCTAATCAACGCGCTGGTCGTTGTGGTCGTGTGATGAGTGGCGTGTGCGTTCGTTTGTATGACGAGCCCGATTTTTTGCAGAGGGCAGAATTTACTGATGCGGAAATTTTCCGCGTGTCGCTTGCCACCGTCATTTTGCGCATGAGCGCGCTAGGGCTTGGCGAGGTAGAGCAGTTTCCGTTTATTGAGCCTCCCGGCTCCCGTGCCATTACGGACGGTTATCAGCTTTTGCAAGAACTAAATGCAATCAATGGCTTGCGAGAATTGACGCCTTTGGGTCATGAATTGGCCAAATTGCCGCTTGATCCGAAAATTGCACGCCTGTTGCTTGCGGGGCGGCAATATCATTGCCTGAATGAGATTCTCATCATTGCGAGTGCGCTCTCGCTGCAAGACCCGCGTGATCGTCCGGCTGAGCGACGTGAAGCCGCAGATGCCGCGCACCAACGCTTTAACGACGAGCGCTCAGATTTTCTGGCTTACCTTAAATTGTGGGCTTGGTTCCAAGAGGCGGTTAAACATAAAAAAAGTAACAAGCTGTGGGCGAGCGAGTGCCGCGATAAATTTTTATCGCCGATTCGCTTGCGCGAGTGGCATGAGCTGCATCAGCAGTTGCATGCTCAGGTGGCAGAGATGGGGATGTTTCCACAACCGCATCGTCATTCCGGCGAAGGCCGGAATCCAGTTGAGAAAAATATTCCGCAAAGCGGACAAAACGGGTTTGCCCCACTACGTGAGGATGTTGAAAAGAGTCTGGATTCCGGCCTTCGCCGGAATGACGGGGATGGTTCGCAGCCTGCGACTTACGAGCAAATTCATAAAGCATTGCTCACTGGCTTGCTCGGTAACATCGGTTGCAAAGGCGTTGAACGTGAGCCGTATTACCTAGGGCCACGCGAGATTAAATTTTTTATCGCC
>JAUYFR010000282.1 GCA_030690855.1 Gallionellaceae bacterium | reverse complement strand
GGCGATTATAACTTTTGCCCCACTAAAATGGTCAAGTTATTTTCTTGCGCATCTTTTTAAACATTTTTCTGTAACGTATTTTGAATCGACTTTGCTATTCCTGCTGCATCTAAGCCGCAATCGGCGAGCAATTGTTTGTGCTCACCTTGCTCAACAAAGTGATCGGGCAATCCAAGATGCAGCATTGGCACGCTGAAGCCATGTTGCGCCAAACACTCAGCCACCGCACTGCCCGCACCACCTTGGATGGTGTTTTCTTCCACCGTCACCAGCAGGGTATGTTCGCGTGCCAATTGCAACACTAACGCCTCGTCTAATGGTTTTACAAAACGCATGTTGGCAACGGTAGCATGGAGTGCATCACCAGTTTCTAACGCAGACGCCAGCATTGAACCAAACGACAAAATCGCTACTTTTTCACCTTGGCGACGAATTTCACCTTTATTATTACTCAATATATTCAATGAGTTACCAATACTCGCCCCCGTCCCCACCCCGCGAGGGTAGCGCACCGCAGTTGGCGTATTCATGCGATACGCGGTGCTCAACATTTGGCGACATTCGTTTTCATCCGCCGGAGCCATCACCGTCATATTAGGAATGCAGCGCAGGAAACTAAAATCAAAACTGCCTGCGTGCGTCGCACCATCCGCGCCCACCAAACCGCCTCGGTCAATTGCCAACATCACTGGCAAATTTTGAATCGCGATGTCATGAATGAGTTGGTCATATGCACGCTGTAAAAATGTCGAGTAAATCGCCACCACTGGCTTGTAACCATCGCACGCCAAGCCCGCCGCGAAGGTGAGCGCATGCTGTTCGGCGATGCCCACATCAAAATAACGTTGTGGATATTTCTGTGCAAATTCCCCCATGCCCGAGCCTTCGCACATGGCAGGAGTAATCGCGACGAGCTTGTCATCCACCGCCGCCATGTCGCACAGCCAATCACCAAAGACTTCGGTGTATGTTTTCTTCGCAGTCGGTTTAGCGACGATGCCGTACGCTGGGTCAAATTTACTCACACCGTGATAGAGCAAACAATTTTCTTCGGCGTGAGCATAGCCCTTGCCTTTTTGCGTCACGATATGCAGAAACTGTGGCCCTTCTAAATCGCGAATATTGTGTAGCGTGGTCACCAACGTATCGAGATCATGCCCGTCAATCGGGCCAATATAGTTGAAGCCTAGCTCCTCAAACAGCGTACCCGGCATCACCATGCCTTTAACATGCTCCTCCGCGCGTTTAGCGAATTCCAAAACCGGCGGCATGCCCTTCAACACTTTTTCACTACCGCGCCGCATCGCCGCGTAAAAACGACCTGACATTAATTTCGCGAGGTAATTATTGAGCGCGCCAACGGGTGTGGAAATCGACATGTCATTGTCGTTCAACACCACCAGCAAATTGGCGTCGAGCGCGCCCGCATTGTTCAACGCTTCAAACGCCATGCCGCCGGTCATCGCGCCATCACCAATAATTGCAACTGCGCGATTACTCTTGCCCGCTAACCGCGCCGCCACCGCCATTCCCAATGCTGCAGAAATTGAGGTGCTGGAATGGCCTGTACCAAAAGCGTCATAAGGACTTTCGTCACGCTTAGGAAAGCCCGCCATACCGTCCTTCATGCGCAAGGTACTCATTGCCTCGCGTCTTCCGGTCAATATTTTGTGCGCGTAAGTTTGATGACCGACGTCCCACACCAACTTGTCCTCAGGCGTATTAAACACATAGTGCAGCGCGATAGTGAGTTCGACCGTACCGAGATTAGAAGAAAGATGTCCGCCGGTTTTACTAACCGATTCAACTAAAAAAGCGCGTAATTCATCGGCCAGTTGCGGCAGTTGTTTACGCTCTAGTTGACGCAAATCATCGGGCGAGCTGATGGTTTCGAGCAAAGGAAGCATCAGGATTCCTTAGAGAATTCGTCGCACCGGCGAAGGCCGGTGTCCAGTTTATTTAAACGCTGGATTCCGGCCTTCGCCGGAATGACGAAATCTGTTTTTTTGGAGTTAAACATCAGAACTTTCTTTGTACAATGAAGTCTGCCAATTCACGTAAACGCTGCGCCTCGTCACCGAAGTCTGCGAGTGATTGCAGCGCATCTTGATGCAATTCCGCTGCCATTTTTTTGGCTTCTTGCACGCCGAGAAGCGTTACGTAAGTTGGCTTATCGTTATCCGCATCCTTGCCTGCGGTTTTTCCTAGCGTGGCCGTATCCGCTTCGGCATCCAACACATCGTCGACCACTTGAAATGCCAAACCAACGCACTTGGCGTAGTGATCTAGTTTTTCGAGCTGCTCATCACTCAATTCATCGCCACAGTAAGCACCCAACAAAACCGCCGCACGAATCAGCGCACCCGTTTTGTGGATGTGCATAAATTCAAGTTCCGACACATTAATTTGCTTACCAACATTGGCGAGATCGAAGGCCTGACCGCCTGCCATGCCGCGCGAGCCGGAAGAAACCGCCAGCAAACGCAGCATTTTTAATTGGCGCAAGGGATCTGCAACTAGGTTAGGCTCAGATAACAATTGGAAGGCCAAGCTTTGCAGCGCATCGCCCACCAGCAAGGCAGTGGCTTCGTCGTATTCAACGTGACAAGTCGGTTTGCCGCGACGCAACACATCGTCATCCATACACGGCATATCGTCATGCACCAGCGAGTAGGCGTGAATACATTCAACTGCGGCTGCCACCAAACTCACGCGATGCATTTGCGCCCCCGCCAACTCACCGGCGGCAAAGGCCAACAAAGGGCGCACACGCTTACCGCCATCCAATACGCTGTAACGCATTGCCGCATGTAAAGTTTGTGGGGCGATATTGGCGGCGGGGAGCAAAAGTCCCAGTACCTCTTCGAACTGCTGCTGATGAGCGCTGACCCACGTTTGGAAATTAGGCATCGCCCGCCTTTGCTATGTCGTTAAAGTTTTTCAACACGCCTTCTTCCAGAATTTGCACCTGTTGCTGCGCATCATCTAAACGGCTACGGCATTGCGCCAATAGTTCGGCACCACGCTGATAAGCCGCTAGCGAATCTTCCAATGACAATTTACCGGATTCCATATCGGCGACGACTTGCTCAAGTGCTGCCACAGCCGCCTCAAAAGACAAGGGCTTCGGGGTCTTTGCGGACATCTGGTTTATTCCCTCAACGAAAGGGGCGCATTTTACCTAATGCCGCTTCGCTACCGCAATTTTTGTTGCCCCCCCTTGTGATTTCGGGGACAATCCGCGCCTCTTCAAAACCGTATTCACCAGTGTCCGTATGAGGATGTGGGTATGTCAGAAATAGCAAAGAAAGACCAATTTATTCAAGTCACTGCGCAGCCGCCGTTGCGCTGGTATTTCGATCCCAAGGTATTGGAGATTGAGCAGCGCGTGCTATTCGACCAAGGCCC
>JAUYFR010000279.1 GCA_030690855.1 Gallionellaceae bacterium | reverse complement strand
GAGCCAAGGTCACAAGCTTTGCTTCTTCCATGTTGATCACCATGCTTTGCATAATGATCGATTCAGCCTGCCATTCCCTCAGACTCATCTCTTGTTGGAAATACGACCTACCTTTAGACTCATTTCATATTGGAAGAGGCTTCCGCTATAATTTAAGCGGTAGAGTCGGTAACATTAAATTCACGAGGTTTGCTATGTCTGAAAAAAATCAGAATATCCAACAAGTTCTTGTTATCGGCGCAGGTCGAGGCGGCAGCGCGATGCTTGAGCTTTTTCTTGAAGATCCACTGATTAAAATTGTGGGAATCATGGATTCAAATTCTCAAGCGCCCGCGATTGAGATTGCAAAAAATAACGGCATTCAAACTTTTACAGATCTTGTGGCTGCGGTCAAAGTAAGCGCGCCTTGTCTGGCGTTTAATTTAACTGGCGATGATGCGGTGACGGCTTACGTTGAAGCAGAGTTAGGTAGAGAGAATGTGGTTGGCGGTTTTCAGGCGCGCTTTTTATGGAATTTGCTCACGCGTTTGAAAAAGACTAACGATCAAGTGACTTACCTCGCTCAGCACGATACATTGACTGGATTGCCTAACCGTATGTTGTTTTATGACCGACTTAATCAAGCTATTACGCGTGCCCATCGTGAAAAAGAGGCGATTGCTGTGTTTTTTCTTGATTTAGATGGTTTTAAACAGGTTAACGATACGCTGGGGCATGATGTGGGCGATGCGCTATTGCGTGAGGCCGCGCAGCGTATTCAGTCTTGTGTACGAGACTCTGACACGGTAGCCAGAATGGGGGGGGATGAGTTTACCGTTATTCTGACTAATATTAAGTCTGAGGGCAGCAAGGACCGCGTGGCGGAAAAGATTATTGAGGAGGTTGGGCGTCCCTTTATGCTGAATGGCAAAGACTGTTCCGTAAGCGTCAGTATTGGTATTGCCCTTTATCCAGAGAATGGCGATACGCCTGAGCAGTTGATTAAAATCGCCGATGCGGCGATGTATATGGCGAAGAATGCGGGCAAAAATTGCTATAAATTTTTGGGAGTTTGATTGGAGGTGGCTGTTGCAGCCACTTCATTCTAAAGTTATTTGGCAGCTAATCGCCACAAAGAAGTAAGCTCGGCGGCGCGTGCTGCGTGTAGCGGGTCGCTCGTATCTGAAACTCGTGGATGATGTGGTTTTACCTCCGTTTTACCCAAAACCTTTAATCCAGATTTATCAATAAGATACGCATTTGTGCGCAAGCCTAAATGTTCTGCAAGGTCAGACAATATAAGCCAGCCTTCACCATCAGGTTCTAAGTGTTCAGCCAAGCCGTTGAGGAAGCCGCGTAGCATTTGGCTATCTGGATCAAACACTGCGTACTCCAATGGCGAACTGGGTCGCGCAGGAACCCACGGTGGATTGCACACGATGAGTGCGGCGCGTCCTGTGGGGAAAAGATTCGCTTGCACGATGTCTACTTGTGAAGTCAACGCTAATCTCTTTATGTTTTCTTTTGCGCAATTGAGGGCACGCTGATCTTGGTCGGTGGCGGTGATGTGTTTAATGCCGCGTCGCGCTAGAACGGCAGCGAGTACGCCAGTGCCAGTGCCGATGTCGAATGCAGTGGAGTTTGTTGCGACGAGTGTAGGCAAGGGTGTGTCGTTCACCAGCCCAACATATTCGCCGCGTATCGGTGCGAACACGCCGTAATGCGGATGAATGCGTGCGTTGAGTGCAGGTACTTCAACCCCGTTTTTGCGCCACTCGTAAGCGCCGATTAAGCCTTGTAACCCACGAAGCGATGCGACATAGGGCACCGTTCCTGCGCCGTAGACTTGTTCACAGGCGGCACGCACATCCGGTGCGCGGCGTAATGATACGCTGTGATCTGCCTCAAATGGCACAAGCAACATGCCCAAGATATGAGCGCGCTGTGCTTGAGTTTTGCGATTAAGATGAAACGCTTCTGCGGGAGTGATGGCAGTACTTTTTGATTTGCTTCGTTTGCCATCAATACGCCGTGCAATGGCTTGCAATAGTTGGCGCGCATTTTGAAAGTCGCCGCGCCACAACAATGCGGTGCCTTCACAAGCCAGACGATAAGCGGCATCGGCGTTGATGCGATCATCGGCGATGACAACGCGCTTGGGCGGCAGCACGCCATTTTCTGAGCGCCATAGCGCGGATTTTTCTATACCGTCTTCGGCCCAAATGATGGTGGGTTCACTCATCTGCTAGCGACCTTCTTCACGTTTCAGTTGTTGGTAACGGAGCTTGGCTTCGTGTTCATCTTTTGCCGCTTCAATTACCTTCATTACCGAGCGCACATCTGCTGTTTTTTCTTCTTGCTGGAAATGTCCGGTTAGAGGGGTGTCGGGTAGGAGTTCGCCGCGTTGGTAGATGGCCCAAATTTCTTTGCCGTATTGGGTGGCGAGTAATTCGGAAGCAAATTGACCAAAATAAACGGCTAGATTTTCCACGTCGCGCTCTAACATGCGGCTCGCATTGTTGTTGGCAGCAGCGTCCACCGCTTGTGGCAAGTCGATGATCACTGGGCCGCGATGATCGACCAGCACGTTGAATTCAGATAAGTCGCCATGCACGATTCCTGCGCATAACATCAACACCACTTGGCGAATGAGGAAGGTGTGAAATTCGCGCGCTTGTTCGGGCGTGAGTTCGAGATCGTTGAGGCGCGGGGCGGGTTGGCCATTTTCATCGGCTACCAACTCCATCAATAACACGCCTTCATAAAAACCATAGGGATGAGGAACACGCACGCCAGCAGCAGCCAATTTATATAAGGCATCCACTTCGGCATGTTGCCACGCGGCTTCTTGTTCTTTACGGCCGTAGCGCGAACCTTTTTCCATTGCTCGCGCCTGACGACTATTTTTTACTTTGCGTCCCTCGGTGTAGTGAACCGCCTGATGAAAGCCGCGCTGATTAGCTTCCTTGTAGATTTTAGCGCAACGAATTTCAGCGCCACATTGCACGACATACACAGTGGCTTCTTTGCCACTTTTGAGTTGGCGGATAACATCATCGACAAGACCATCTTCGACAAGCGGTTCAATTCTTTTAGGAGTTTTCATTGATAGGCATACAAAACGAATACGGTGATTTTACGCTAGGCAGTGAGGGGGAATAAAATTTCATTTTGTGAAACTGAGCTTGTGGCAAAATCAAACGCATAAACGTTTTGTTTCCACGCCATCAATGCAACCCACCATCGAAAATTTATTAAGCCAAGATCAAGCAGTCTTAGTACAGAACTTGGAGCTTGATGCCAGCGAGGCTCGCATCGAGGTGCAGATGTTGTTGCAGCGCGTGTTAAAGGTGGGAAGAGCTTATTTATTTGCGCACCCTGAACGCATCTTGAATAAATCAGAAGTGCATGATTATATTGAGTTATTTGAAAGACGACGAGCAGGTGAGCCGATGGCTTACCTTTTGGGTGAACGTGAATTTTTCGGCTTAAATCTTAAGGTCACTTCGGCCACTTTAATTCCACGGCCGGATACGGAGTTGTTGGTTGAGCAAGTACTCGAACGTATTCACATCGCTAACTCCAAAATATTGGATATGGGAACCGGGAGCGGTGCTATCGCTTTAGCGCTTGCGCATCAACGATCGGAGGTAAGCGTGTGGGCTTGTGATGCCTCAATTGCTGCGTTGACCGTGGCGCGGGAGAACGCGAAAAAATTAGCGATTAATAACGTTCAGTTTGTGGAGAGTAATTGGTTCTCCGCGCTAAGTGGTCAACACTTTGACGTGATCGTATCTAATCCCCCTTACATTGCTGCTGAGGATATTCACTTGTCGCAAGGTGATGTGCGCTTCGAGCCGCTTTCTGCGTTGGCCTCAGGGGTAGATGGCTTAGATGACATTCGCCATATCGTGCAACACGCCGGCGCGCATCTCAATGAGGGAGGCTGGTTGTTGCTAGAGCATGGCTACGATCAATCCGAACGTGTGCGTGAACTGTTGATCCATGCCGGTTTCGCGGAAGTGTTTTCTGCACGCGACCTATCTGACATTGAACGATGTAGCGGCGGCAAGCTGAGAGCGTTGTAAAATACGCGCACTTAAAATAGGAGCAAAACATGTCGAACAAAACCATTCCCCCAAATAATCCACTAGGCTCAAACCCCTCCCAACCTCCCCTTGACAGGGGAGGGGCTGGTTCAGCTCTCCCTCTGTCAAGGGGGAGTTGGAGGGGGTTGGGTTCTAATGAACAATCAGGGATTATTCAAACTCCAGATGCACCCGCCGCGATTGGCACTTATTCACAAGCAGTGCGTGTTGAAAATACCGTTTATCTTTCTGGGCAAATCGGGCTTGACCCAGCGACCATGCAAATGGTGGAAGGGATTGATGCACAGATCCACCAAGTGTTTAAAAATCTACAGGCGGTGACGCTGGCCGCTGGCGGCAGCTTAAATGACATCGTCAAAATCAATATTTTCCTCACAGACCTCGCGAACTTCTCTCGCGTGAACGAGATCATGGCAACGTATTTTCAGCAGCCTTATCCCGCGCGTGCTGCCGTGGGAGTTGCCTCGTTGCCGCGCAATGCCTTGGTTGAGGCGGATGGCGTGATGTTCCTGCAAAAATAAATTTGCTCGCCCTCTAGGGTGAAAATTTGTAGATGTTAAAAATTCCTCCCGTTACACAAAGCAAGCTCACCAAGCTAGGCATTCATACGCCGTTCGATCTGGTGTTGCATTTACCTTTGCGTTACGAAGATGAAACGAGCATTACGCGCGTGGATGATTTAGTTACTGGCGAAACTTCTCAAGTAGAGGGCGAGATTATTCATAGCGAAGTGATGTATCGCCCACGACGTAGTTTGATTTGCCAATTGCAGGATGAAAGCGGCATTTTATTTTTGCGCTATTTAAATTTTTATCCTAGTCAGCAAAAACAACTGGCGGTGGGTAAAAAAATTCGCGCTTTGGGCGAAGCACGCGAAGGCTATTTTGGCATGGAGATGGTGCATCCTAAATGTCACGCTGGCGGTGAAAACAAGGCACTTAAGCAAGCACTCACGCCGATCTATCCGACGACAGCGGGCTTGCCCCAGCCCACACTACGCAAATATATTCTTGCGGCGCTGAACTCGGAGCAGTTGTCTGACACGCTTCCTGCTAGTTTGCTGAAAAAATTGAAACTCCGAGCCTTCGATGAGAGCGTGAAACTGTTGCACAACCCGCCACCACAAATTGATGAAGCGGAATTATTGGAGCGCGCTCACCCCGCTTGGCGTCGCATTAAGTTTGATGAGCTCTTGGCGCAGCAACTTTCAATGCGAATACATTATCAAAAACGCCATGAGCGCATCTCACCGCAATTACTGCCCCGTGAAACGCTTACTCCAAGGTTGTTGCAGGCGCTGCCATTCGCTCTGACGCGCGCGCAGCAAAAAGTCTTGCAAGAAATTAAATTGGATTTGTCCAGACCTCACCCGATGCAGCGGCTGTTGCAGGGTGATGTGGGCAGCGGCAAAACGGTCGTTGCAGCACTGGCTGCCTTGCAAGCGATTGAGAATGGCTACCAAGTTGCCTTCATGGCGCCGACTGAAATTTTGGCGGAACAGCATTATTTGAAATTGCTAGATTGGCTGACTCCACTTGGTATTACTCCGGTGTGGCTTTCAGGTAGCTTAAAGAAAAAAGAAAAAACGGCGGCGGCTGAAAAAATTGCGCAAGGCGAAACACAAATTGCCGTGGGCACACATGCGCTGTTTCAAAACTCAGTAGAGTTTCAAAATTTAGGCTTGGTCATTGTCGATGAACAGCAGAAATTTGGTGTGCAGCAACGTTTAGCGTTGCGCAATAAAGGTGTCTTTGATGTAGGTCGGGCTTCAGCCCGACATGTCGGGTTAAAACCCGACCTACAAAAAAATGAGCCTCACCAGCTTATGATGAGTGCAACCCCCATTCCTCGCACGTTAGCGATGAGTTACTACGCCGACCTCGATGTATCGGTGATCGACGAATTACCCCCAGGGCGTACCCCCATCGTCACTAAACTCATCAATGACAATCGACGCGAAGAAGTTTTTGAACGTGTGCGTGCAGCCTGTCTGCAGCAGCGCCAAGCCTATTGGGTGTGTCCACTGATTGAAGAATCTGATCTGATGGAAGTTGAGCTACAGAACGCCATTGAAACCCATCAACAGTTGAGTGAAGCATTTCCTGATCTGAATGTTGGGCTGGCGCATGGCCGCTTACCGCCTACTGAAAAAGCAGCCATCATGGCGGCGTTTAAATCGGGTGAAATTCATTTGCTGGTGGCAACTACGGTGATTGAGGTGGGTGTCGATGTGCCGAATGCCAGCTTGATGGTGATTGAACACGCAGAACGCATGGGGCTGGCGCAGTTGCATCAATTGAGAGGTCGGGTAGGGCGCGGCGCGGCAGAAAGTATGTGTGTGTTGTTATTTCAAACACCGTTGTCCGAATTGGCGCGTGCGCGATTGAAAATCATATTTGAAAATACCGATGGTTTTGAAATCGCTCAGCATGATTTACAACTGCGAGGCCCCGGTGAATTGTTAGGCGCGCGGCAAAGCGGTGTAGCGATGCTGCGCTTCGCCGACATTAACGAAGATGCAAAATTACTAGAGGCCGCACGAACTCTAGCAGATGAACTATTACGTGATATGCCCGATGTCGCGCAGGCGCATTTGCAGCGCTGGATGGCGAACAAACCGGACTTTCTTCATGCGTGATATGTATTGGCAAAATTTATTGCTTGGCTCGGCCGCGAGTTACGCTCCGTGGTTGCGTGACCACGGCTCTTTGACGCGCCGCATACAACAACGCTGCCAGCAATTTTCTGTGCAGCCTGTACGCAGTGGTCTGGCACGAGTGGCTTTTGATGAAGCCGCGACGCTGGGGTTCGCAAATGATCGCTTGGCTTTTTCGCGCGAAGTTTTTTTGTTTGCCGATGGTAAGCCAGTTGTGTTCGCACATAGCGCTTGCGCTGAACGTGATTCGCGGGGTGCTTGGCACGCGATACGCGGCTTGGGTAACCGTTCACTGGGCACTTTGCTTTTCACGCATCCCTTGGTGAAGCGCCAGCCCTTGCATTACAAAAAACTCCAACAGCAGCATCCTTTGTATCGAAGTGCTTGCGTAGATTTGGCTATGGCACCGTTTTTGTGGGCGCGTCGTTCCTTGTTTTATTTGAAAGGGGCGCCGCTATTGGTGACAGAAGTTTTTCTGCCAGAGATTTTGCAGCTTACTAAATAAATTTTAAGTACAACTTTTTAGTGTGCGCAGGCTCTGAAATAACAGGTGCTTAAGAATTTAGCGATTCTAAAAAACCTAACAACGTTGTCCGTTGATGAGGTTTGAGATTGCCAAAGTAGTCCAGTAAACGACGCTCTTCTGGCAACATCCAATCAGCACTCGATTCTTGGGTCGCTAAAGCGCTAACAGTGTTTTTATCCCCGCGCCCTGTAGTCAACCATTCCACGCTTACCTCTAGCAACATGGCCAAACGCGCTAAGTTTTTGGTGTGCGGGGCTTTGCGCCCTGACTCCCAAGCAGCAACGGAAGGTTGAGAAACGAACATTCGCCGCGACAAGTCAGCTTGACTCCATCCTTTTTCACTCCGCGCTTTTTTGATGCGATTGTCCATAGTGGCGCGGATTGTATAGCCGATGGCTATATAGCCATTGTGTGCCAAAGGCTATTGCTTATTCGATACACGATAGGCATTATGCGGCCTGCTGCGAACAATAATATTGCTCAAGAAACGAAAAAGGGCATCGCAGTATTAGTAAGT
>JAUYFR010000275.1 GCA_030690855.1 Gallionellaceae bacterium | reverse complement strand
TGCGATTTCGATGTGCCGGAAATTACCCTGTGTGATTTCTGCAACAAAGTATAATAATCGAAAAAATCTATCTCGCTGAAGTCAGGAAAAACTGGCGAATTCATTTGCAGGCTGGTTGACTCACATGCAGATCAAATAATAATATTCAATTTACTTTTATTCGAGGAAAACGTCCCATGGCCACATCCTTTAAAGAAATCAAACGTCAAATCGCTGCACTCGAAAAAAAGGCTGATGAAGCCAGAAAGGTCGAAGCAGCCAAAGTCATTGCTGGAATCCGTAAGCAGATCACTGAATACGAGCTTACATCAGAGGACCTGTTCAAGAGTCTCAAGGTTGATGCCAAGGCGTCGATAAGCACCAAGGTTGCCAAGCGCCGGAAAACTGCCCAAAAACCTGCCAACCCGCCAAAGTACATGGATCCAAAAACCGGGAAGACATGGACAGGTAACGGCAAGGCGCCAGGTTGGATCGTGGCGGCGATCCGGAGAAACAAGAAGGACGATTTTTTGATCGACAAGGTTAAAGGATTGCAGGCTGCCAAGGTGGCAGCAAAATCGGTGACACCGACGAAGCCAGTGAAGGCAGGCAGGGCGAAACCTGCTGCCACTAAATCGGCAGCCGCAAAAAATGTGGTCAGGCCAACTGCTAAAAACCCCATCACTGCTAAGCCGGTGGCCAAGGCCACTGCGGTGAAGTCGGCGGCCAAAGTAGCTCCGACCGGCAAGAAGGCATCGGCACCGAAGAAAACTGCTATCAAACGGGCGAAGGCTTTGGTCACGACCAAGAAAACCAGAGTTATAAAGCAACCGGCCCCGATTGCGCCAGCACCGGAAGCGCCCGACAAGACTGCCTCAGCCTAATCTGTTGCGTTATATTGAGCACGAAAGCCCAAGTAATTACTTGGGCTTTTTTCATTAAGTGGGATAGCATATTGATGCTGGGAGCAGTTGTCAGACCACAACTCACGTCGCCAAGCTATACAGGGTGAGCACATCATCAATCTATTTGTCTTTTCGCTGCTATAAAGCTGCCTATCTTGACGGATAGCCACCGACACATAAGAGATTCACAGTTTTCCACAAAGCGGTTGTTAGCCAGCCGCGCCATACTACATCTCAGGCGAATACATTTTAAAAATAGACTCAATCGCAGCCTGCATTCGTTTGCGAGCTGCCGGATTAGCTGAGTGCACATCAATCTTTGCCGGGGGAGTGAATTTTTGTGAGGCCACCCCCTGCTCGATCCACAACAGCACGTCGTATCCCGTGCCGCGCTGATCGTCACCCAAGTCATGATCCAAGGACAGGTGTGTAACACAGCCTTCCTTCAATAGTTTGATTGCCTCATCTGGCCAGTGCACCTGCACCCATCCATCAGGTGCAACTCTCTCATCATCCAAATATAATTTCATCTAATTACCCAGAGATCAGCGGTCGTAGCTCCAGCAACGCCTGCCGAATTCCCAGCATTCCTTCCAGCGCGGGCATCGCCAACCCGACACTACCAGGCTGGCTGACTGCAAATTCCCTCGGGTTGATGCGTATTATCGGCGACTTGGTTCGCGCGCCCATCATGCGTGCGCTTGGAATGGCTGATCCCGCGCCCAGTTCTATCACCAATAACCGCTCGACCTTTTTCAGCCAATCTTCCAACCCTTGCCGCTGCCGCGCCATGCGCTGATCGTTCCAATTCCAGTCGTTGAACATCAGAATGTTCGGGCGCGCAATTCCGCCACACCCAGCACAGCGCGGCATATCCGAAAGTAACTGACAGTTCTCGTCATCGGTTCTCGGCTTAAAAGCGTCCGCCCTCCATATATCGTCGATGCAGTTTCCCATGCATTGCAAAAAATTAATTGAGCCATGAACCTCGCAAACTTTGTAAGGATCGAACCCTGCCTTCTGAAACTGCCCGTCTACATTGCTGGTGAATACAAACATGCCGGACGGCATGTTGCCACCAATCTCACGCAATACTTCAAACCCCTGGTGGGGGATTGCCTCGCGGTACAGGTTGAAGCGATGCCCGTAAAACCCCCATGCCAGCTTCGGGTTTTCGTAGAACGTCGCTGGGTTGGCAATATCCGAAAAACTCATCCCCTGTTTTCCAAGTGCTGGGTAATGATTCCATAGCCCTTCATTGCCCCTAAAATCCGGCAGGCCTGAATCTACACCCATTCCAGCACCGGCTGTTACCAGCAGCCCCGTAGCGGAAGAAATCAGCTCGGCGCATCGTCTGAAATCTGATTTACTTATATTCATCATACGTGCCCAAGTTGGTTGACAATGATCGCATTGTAGAAGGCATGCGCGTCATTTTATGTTGCACTCAAACATGCGCGAACAACTCAGTATTAGATCGCACATACGCTAACAATAAATGAAGCACTTCATCGACTTCACCTTATTTACGATAAGTGAGTAGAATCTCACTCATTCGCGTCACACTGCGTCGCAGTCGGAAGTTATATTCGATTTTTCGACTACATAGCCTGACGCCATGAATACGACATCCGATCCAGCGAACGACATCATGCAATCTCAAAACGACACACTACTGCGCCAATTGGCGATGCTCCGGCATATTCCACAACATCCGCGCCAGGTCACCGCACGCGAATTAACCGAGCGAGTGGAAGCTGAAGGGTTCGAGGTTAGCAAGCGCACCGTAGAGCGCGACCTGCTTTCGCTTTCCGAAATCTTTCCGCTGCTTTCAAATGAACGCTCGCGCCCGTATGGATGGAGTTGGAGTAAAGATGCCGAAGCGTTTGCATTGCCCGGTATGTCGCCGCTACAAGCATTGACACTAGAGCTTGCGCATGACCATTTAGCTACTTTGTTGCCTGCCAGTTTGCTCGACACACTCGCCCCTTATTTCAAGTGTGCCGATGGCGTGTTATCCAGCGGCGATGGCGTGAAGAAACTGGCGAGCTGGCGCAAAAAAGTTGCCATCGTGCCGCCCAATCAGCCCTTGATTCCACCGAACTATCCAGAAGAAATCATTGAAGCGGTGCATTCCGCATTGCTGTCTGAACAGCAATTGGAAATCAGTTACGCATCTCGCGAGCAAGGTGAAACAAAAACTTACCCGGTTCATCCGCTGGGGATTGTGCAACGCGGCGCGGTCACCTATCTGGTTGCCACATTATATGGCTACACGGACATTCGCTTACTTGCTGTGCACCGCATCCAATCGGCGCAAGTGTTGGATCAGCCCGCAAAAACGCCGAAGAAATTTGATCTGGCGAAATTCATCCGACAAGGCGCATTCGGCTTTGAAGAAAGTGGTGAAATGAATCTGGTGGTGCGCTTCACTATTCCCGCTGCCGAACATCTGCGGGAAACGCCGCTGTCTCTCGATCAACAGATAGAACCAGATAAAGCAGATTGGGTGCGCTTGCAAGCCACCGTACCGGACACGGCGCAACTACGATGGTGGCTGCTGGGGTTTGCGGATCAGGTGGAAGTGCTGGAGCCTATTTCTTTGCGGGATGAGTTTGTAAATATGTCTCAATCGCTGCACGGCATTTACCGCCTGTAACAGCAGCGCTGCATATCAACTGTCCTTGATCCACGCATTTACA
>JAUYFR010000273.1 GCA_030690855.1 Gallionellaceae bacterium | reverse complement strand
ATCTTGATGGATATTCAAATGCCGAATATGGATGGACTGGTGGCGACGCAACAAATTCGGCAATTACCGGCTTGGGCGCATAAGCCGATTATTGCGATGACTGCGAATGCTTTTGACGAGGATCGTCGTGCGTGTATCGAGGCAGGAATGAATGATTTTGTAGCGAAGCCCGTCGAGCCATCTATGTTGTATAGCACCTTGCTGAAATGGTTGCCGAGTTACCCCGAGAGTGAGGAGGTTGAGCCGGATGTGGAGCTTGAATCCGATCTGTCGCATATGGGAAATTCGCTCAAGAGGGTAGTTAGCGCAGAAGATGCGGCAATGGAGTCGGCGCTGAAAAAGCTGGCTGAAATGCAGGGAATAGAACTCAAGCGAGGTCTTGCTGTGCTGCTGGGAAATAAGCGTAAGTATTTGAATTTATTGAGTTCTTTTGTTTCGTCGCAGGATGAGGCGATGGCGCAGCTCAAGCAGCACTTAGATGAAGGAGATCACACCAGTGCAGTGCGTGTCGCCCATACGATGAAAGGGACGGCGGCGACTTTGGGCGCTGAGCAACTCTCGGTGATGGCGCGCCATTTAGAAGAAAAATTGCGCACTCAGCCGCAGCTACGTAGTGTGGATGTGCAGACTGAAATGGCAGCAGTGAATGTTGAGTTGGCGGCGTTGAGTGCAGCGCTTTCGACAGCGCATGTCGAACAAGCGGAAAGCCTGTCGCTCAGCCCTGAATTGTTGCGTTCAGTGATGTCGGAGTTGAATTCATTGTTGAAACAAAATAACGGAACTGCGATTACGCTGTATGAAGAACATGCACCTTCTTTGGAGATGGCGCTAGGGGAGCAGGGTGAAGAGTTAGGACGCTTAATTAAGAAATTTGAATTTGCTGCTGCGCAGGCGCTGTTGCAAAAGTTGATGTGATTTCGATGTGGCGTTTTTGTAGGCCAACAGGCTGGCGTCGGGTTGCACCCGACCTACAAAAACAGCAGATGGTTTTGAATTTTGTGGGTTGGGATTTAGCCCAACAACAGCTTTATGTCGGGTTGTCGTCAGACCTGCAAAAAATCAACTACCCAATACTGAGCGTGCATCTGCCTAGTGAGCAGAAATCGTAAATTTCTGTTGTTCAATATTTACTTTATGATGACTACATGATTAAACGCATCCGCAGCGATCAGCTTCTTCCCGGTATGTATATCCACGACCTTAATTGCGGTTGGATGGACCATCCGTTCGCTTTTAACAGCTTCAAAGTGAATGACGAAAAAATAATTGCGAAAATAATTGCGACGGGTATTCGTGAACTTTATATAGATTCCCAAAAAGGTCTGGATGTTGACGATGCGCAGACCCATGATGAATTTCATGCGGATATGCATCAGCAGATCACGACGCTCGCTGAAAAACATGAAATAAAAACGCTACCTCCAACGCAGTTGAAAGAAGAGGTGGTGCAAGCACGAGTGGTACACAGTGAGGCACACAATGTGGTGCACCACCTTATGTCCGATATTCGCATGGGCAAGCAAATCGAATTGGCCAAGCTCTCTCCTGTGGTTGAAAATATTACCGATTCAATTTTCCGCAATAAAGACGCGTTTATCAGTCTGTCGCGCATCAAACAAAAGGATGAATACACGTTTCAGCACTCGGTGAGTGTCTGTGCCTTGTTGGTGGCTTTCAGTCGCGCGATGGGTTACGAAAAAAACGTGGTGATGGAAGCCGGCATCGGTGGGCTACTGCACGATGCTGGGAAAATGAAAGTGCCTGATTACATTCTCAATAAGCCGGGGCCGCTGACGGATGCCGAGTTTTTAGAGATGAAGTCGCATGCCGCACTTGGTCGCGAATTGCTCGAGCAAATTCCTGGGATGCCGGAAACAGCGATCATGATTACGGGACAGCACCATGAGCGCTATGATGGCACGGGCTATCCGGGCAAAATTCAGAAAGATGGAATTTCACAGTTTGGTCAATTAGCAGCGATTGCGGATGTTTATGATGCGCTGACTTCTGATCGTGTTTATCACAAAGGCATGGAGCCGACTGCAGCACTGAAAAAACTTTTTGAATGGGGTAAATTTCACTTCAATGCGGAGTTGGTGGAACACTTCATTTGCCTCATCGGTATTTATCCAGTAGGTACTTTGGTTAAGCTGGAGAGCGGTGTGCTCGCGGTGGTGGTTAATCCCGGCAATGAAAGTTTGCTACGACCCACGGTACGCACGGTATTTGATATTAAGCAGGAGCTTTATGTCACACCGCAAGAGATTGATCTAGCAAAGAAGCTGGATAGTATTGTGCAGTACGAATCGCCACGAAATTGGGGCATTGATCCATTTAAATATCTTTGAACGTGGCGAAAATCTAGAAACAGAAATTCAGCCACAGGGTAGCTCTAATAATTCGTCATTCCGGCGTAGGCCGGAATCCAGCGGTTTTATTAAAAGAGACTTTGTCCTTGTTACGCAAGGAACTATTTTTTCTGAACTGGATTCCGGCCTACGCCGGAATGACGGAATTTGAATTATTAGAGGTCCCTTAAAAATTAATTTTAGGAATGGTGAAATCATGACGGATATACAGACTTTAACTCGCCCGACTGTTTTTGATGCCGAGGCATTGCACGAATTTTCTGACGCGCTGGTGGATCGTGCTCATGACATCGAACGCGATATGGATAAGCTGAGTAAAGACCCTGACAATAAATTATTGATCGCGGATATTTTTCGCTCCTTACATAATATTAAAGGCGATGCTGCGCTGTGTAGTGTGCCGATGGCAGCATTAATTGCGCATCCGATTGAGTCTGTTGTCACTCGCCTGCGTTCTGGGGAGGTGCGTTACTCGCGATTATTGGCGGAAGTCATTTTGCTTGGTATTGATCGCTTGGAAATGGCGGTTGAAGCGCTAGTGGCGGGTAAGCCAGTGGCGCAACTCAAGTTAGTTAAGTTAGTTGAGGGCCTAGAAAAGCTAAGTCAACTACCGCAGCCAGAGATTGATCGCGGCGCGGTGCAGCTCATTAAAGAGGTGACGGGTTTTCAGCCACAGGCAACTTTGGGTGCGGCAACGATTACCGCATCAATTCAGAGCCAATCAAAAGATAGCATGGCAAGCGATTTGCGATTTTTTCGCTCGCTGGCCTTACAGTTTGAAGCACGCTCTAAGGTGTTCGCGGGCCGCACGGAACGCATTCATCATCTCGCGTTAATCACCAATCGCGAAGCGGGTTCGCCAGTGGATGAAGTGCAGTTGGAAGCCGCCGTTTATTTGCATGATGTGGGCATGATGTTTTTACCTGAGGACATTTGGCTAAGG
>JAUYFR010000271.1 GCA_030690855.1 Gallionellaceae bacterium | reverse complement strand
ATTCCTGGGGTGACATGGAATTTGATTTCTGCCATCTGTATTTTGTTGTTTATCGGTGCGATGGGTAAAAGTGCGCAGTTTCCGCTACATGTCTGGTTGCCTGATTCGATGGAAGGCCCAACCCCAATCTCTGCATTGATTCATGCTGCAACAATGGTGACAGCAGGTATTTTTATGGTGGCGCGTATGTCGCCACTGTTCGAGTTATCTGATACTGCGTTATCGTTTGTGATGGTGATTGGTGCGATCACTGCGCTGTTCATGGGCTTCCTTGGCATTATTCAAAATGACATTAAGCGCGTGGTTGCTTATTCAACTTTGTCGCAACTCGGTTATATGACAGTAGCACTGGGTGCCTCAGCTTACTCAGTAGCTGTGTTCCACTTGATGACCCACGCTTTCTTTAAAGCTTTGCTTTTCTTGGCAGCAGGCTCAGTCATTATTGCGATGCATCACGATCAAGATATTCGCAACATGGGTGGTCTGCGTAAATACATGCCGATTACTTGGATTACTTCGTTGATTGGTTCTTTGGCGTTGATCGGCACACCGTTCTTCTCTGGATTTTATTCCAAAGACAGCATTATTGAGGCCGTTGAATATTCACAACTCGCGGGTTCTGGTTTTGCCTATTTTGCAGTGTTGGCTGGCGTATTTGTCACGGCGTTCTATTCTTTCCGTATGTATTTCTTGGTATTCCACGGTGAAGAGCGCTTTGGTAAAGCTCATCACGACGAGCATGACCATCATGATGAGCATCATCATGGTCTGGCGTCGGGTCAAAAGCCGCATGAAACACCTTGGGTGGTTTGGTTGCCTTTGGTTTTATTGGCAATTCCTTCAGTGGCAATCGGCTTATTAACTATCGAGCCAATGTTGTTCGGTGAATACTTCCGCGATGCTATTTTTGTCAGTGACGCCCATTCAGCGGGCATGGAAGAAATGGCAGTTGAGTTCCATGGCGCGGTAGCGATGGCTTTGCATTCTTTCACCAGCTATCCGTTTATTTTAGCGGTGGCGGGTGTGGCGTCTTCATGGTTCTTCTATATGAAGCGCCCTGATATTCCTGCTGCAATCAAGCAGCGCTTTGAATTTGTTTATACCGTTCTCGATAATAAATACTATTTTGATCGCTTTAACGACTGGTTCTTCGCGGGTGGTGCGCGTGGTGCAAGTCGTTTCCTGTGGAAGTTTGGTGACGTGCAGTTAATTGATGGCGTGATGGTGAATGGCACAGCCAGTTTGGTCGTGCGCATCTCTGGCATGTTGCGTCGCTGGCAATCTGGCTATATCTATCACTATGCGTTTTCAATGATCATCGGCGTATTTGTGTTGTTGACTATTCGAACATGGATTGAGTAAATCTCAATTAAATCAAGGACTTAATAATGATTTTTGGAATTCCTCTATTAACCATCGCCATCTGGCTGCCGATTATTTTTGGTGTGCTGGTGTTGGCGACTGGACATGATCGTAATGCACCGTTAGCTCGCAATATTGCGTTGCTGGGTGCGGTGTTAGGTTTCTTGGTTACGCTGCCGCTCTATACGGGTTTCGACAAGATGACCAGTTCGATGCAGTTTGTGGAAATGCATAACTGGATACCGCGCTTCAATATTCATTATCACCTCGGGGTTGATGGCATCTCCGTCTTGTTCATCTTGCTGAATAGTTTCTTCACGCCATTGGTAGTGTTGGCTGGCTGGAAGGTAATTGAAAAGCGCGTAGCACAATATCTCGCAGCTTTCTTAATTATGTCAGGCTTGGTAAACGGCGTATTTGCTTCACTGGATGCGGTGTTGTTTTATGTGTTCTGGGAAGCGATGCTCATTCCGATGTTTATTATCATCGGTGTTTGGGGCGGGCCAAATCGTGTTTATGCAGCGGTTAAGTTTTTCCTCTACACCTTGCTCGGTTCCTTGTTGATGCTGGTTGCCTTGCTCTATCTCTACAACCAATCAGGCGGCAGTTTCGAGATTTTAGATTATCACCAAATGGCCATTCCAATGACCGCGCAGATTCTTGTGTTCATTGCGTTCTTCATGGCATTTTCAGTCAAAGTGCCGATGTTCCCTGTGCATACTTGGTTGCCAGATGCGCACGTTGAAGCGCCAACTGGCGGTTCAGTAGTGCTGGCCGCGATCATGCTGAAAGTAGGCGCGTATGGTTTCTTGCGCTTTTCCATGCCCATTGCACCTGATGCGAGCCATAGCTTGTCTGGCGTAATGATTACGCTATCGCTGATTGCGGTGGTTTACATCGGTTTGGTTGCGTTGACGCAATCGGATATGAAAAAGTTGGTGGCCTATTCTTCTATTTCTCATATGGGCTTTGTCACACTAGGTTTTTTTATCTTCAACGCCTACGGCATGGAAGGTGCGCTGTTGCAAATGATCTCGCACGGTTTTGTGGCGGGTGCATTATTCCTGTGTATAGGTGTGCTGTACGACCGCGTGCACTCTCGCCAAATCGTGGACTATGGTGGAGTCGCCAATAAGATGCCGGTCTTTGCCGCGTTCTTCATGTTGTTTGCAATGGCAAATAGCGGCTTGCCAGGCACCAGCGGTTTCGTTGGTGAATTCCTAGTCATCATGGGCTCGGTCAAAGCGAATTTCTGGTTTGCTTTCTTGGCAGCAAGTACCTTAATTTTTGGTGCAGCTTATACACTGTGGATGTATAAACGCGTGATTTTTGGCGCTGTTGCGAATGACCATGTTGCACATTTGCATGACATCAATTGGCGCGAAAAATTAATTTTTACGATTCTCGCAGTGAGCGTATTGGTGATGGGTATTTATCCACTACCGTTTAGCGACATTTTGCATACATCGGTGAACGACCTATTGGTTCATCTAGCCCGCTCTAAACTTTAAGCTGCTACTGAGCCCATCGTACTTGAGGAAAATATGAGTTATTTGTCCACCTTGTTTCCCGCCTACGCAGAAATCTTTCTGCTGGTTGTGGTCAGCTTGATCATGATTGTTGATCTGTTCACCAAAAATCAGAATAGAACGGTGACTTATCTTTTGGTGCAGTTCACTTTATTGGGTTGCTCACTGATTACCGTCGCGACACATCAAAATGGCATCGTGCATCTGTTCAATAATATGTTTGTAGATGACCTGATGTCCGATGTGTTGAAATTACTCAGCTACCTTGCTGTTTCGATGATGCTGGTTTACTCACGTACCTACTTGTTGGCACGCGGCTTGTTTACCGGAGAATTCTTGGCCTTGGTGTTGTTCACGCTGATGGGCATGATGGTGATGATCTCGGCAAGCAACTTCATCACACTCTATTTGGGTTTGGAACTGTTGTCGCTGAGTTTGTACGCGATGGTTGCGTTGCAGCGTGATTCAGCAACAGCGACTGAAGCGGCTATGAAATATTTCATTCTAGGCGCACTCGCATCCGGCTTACTGTTGTACGGAATGTCTATGTTGTATGGCGCTACCGGAAGCCTCGATGTCAATGCCATTTCACACGCTATTCAACAGGGTGTGGCGAATAAACCATTGTTGGTTTTTGGTTTGGTGTTCATTGTGTCGGGTTTGGCCTTTAAGTTAGGTGCTGTCCCTTTCCATATGTGGATTCCAGACGTTTATCACGGCGCGCCAACTGCGATGACCATGCTCATTGGTACCGCGCCGAAGCTAGCTGCCTTTGCCTTTACCATGCGTATCTTGGTTGAAGGAATGCAGCCGTTGATGATGCATTGGTCGAGTATGCTGGCGATTTTGGCAGTGTTGTCGATGGCGATTGGTAACATCACCGCGATTTCTCAAACGAATATCAAGCGCATGTTTGCTTATTCCACCATCGCGCACATGGGCTTCTTACTGGTTGGCGTGTTAAGTGGAGGCATCGAAGGCTACGGCTCGGCAATGTTCTACGCAGTGATTTATGTGCTGATGAGTTTAGGCGGTTTCGGCATGATTATGCTGATGTCTCGCGAAGGCTTCGAAGCTGATAGTCTAAATGATTTCAAAGGCTTAAATCAGCGTAGCCCGTGGCTGGCATTTATGATGTTGCTATTGATGTTCTCAATGGCAGGTGTTCCTCCTACAGAGGGTTTTAATGCAAAGATTTCCGTGCTGAATGCTGCGGTGCAAGAAGGCCATATTCCATTAGTTGTGATGGCGGTGTTGTTCTCATTGATTGGCGCGTTCTACTACTTGCGCATCGTCAAACTGATGTATTTTGATGCGCCAGAAAGTCACGAAAAAATATATATGCAACCCGACAGCAGTTTGTTAATTTCGATCAATGGGCTGGCAGTGCTCGTACTCGGAATTTTGCCTGGCACTTTGATGTCGGTGTGTGCAGTTTCAGTGCAGCAATCGCTCTTGTTGCAGTAGTCAGGGCGGTTGTTTGATTAATAGCTCCCGCTTTTTGGCGGGAGTTTTCATTTGTAGCAAAGATATTTGGAGTGAAAAATGAATTTGCAAGAAACGCAAATTGAAACCGAACTTGTGTACGAGGGGAATTTTATACAGGTGCATATAGATAAGGTCTCATTGCCAGATGGCAGCATCAGTAGCCGTGAATACCTAAAGCACCCAGGCGCGGTTGCAGTGATTGCCTTACTCGACAACGGTAATTTGATTATGGAGCGGCAATTTCGTTATGCGCCACAGCAAGAATTCATTGAATTGCCAGCCGGAAAAATTGATCACGGTGAAGATACTTTAATTACGGCAAAGCGTGAATTGCTTGAAGAAACGGGCTACGTTGCAAGCGAGTGGACTCATCTTTCCTCTGCATGGCCATGCATTGGCTACGCCGATGAGCGCATGGAATACTATTTAGCTCGTGGTTTAACCCACAAAGGTCGCCAGCTTGATGAGGGAGAGTTCTTGGAGGTGTTTGAGCTGTCACCGGCTGAGGCGATTGAGTGGATTCGCCTAGGGAAAATTACCGACAGCAAAACCATCGTTGGTCTATTTTGGATGGAAAAAACGCTCAAAGGTTGGGCGTAATCAACACTTTTTGAATGCTTTAATTTGGGGCGGATTTTGTGCGAACGCACCAAGTTGGTGAGACTCTGGCGGCTGAAGTTACATCTGAATTTCAAAAATCTCAATAAAATCAATGGCTATTGCCTGTGGAACGAAACTTGCAACAAAGCGCAGGTTTCGCACTTAATGAGGGAATAATGGATAACTTAAAAGTGGGCGCGGATGCCCTGTTTATATTGCTTGGCGCCATAATGGTGCTTGCGATGCACGCCGGTTTCGCTTTTCTTGAGCTCGGGACAGTGCGTAAAAAGAATCAGGTGAATGCCTTAGTCAAAATTATCAGTGATTTTGCAATATCTACCTTAGCCTATTTTTTTATTGGTTACAGCATCGCTTATGGAGTGAACTTTTTTAATGGTGCAGAGGAATTAGCGCAAAAAAATGGCTATGACTTAGTCAAATTCTTTTTCTTGCTTACTTTCGCAGCCGCCATTCCAGCGATTGTGTCAGGAGGGATCGCCGAAAGAGCTAAATTTAATCCCCAGCTAGCAGCAACCTTTATGTTGGTTGGCTTCGTCTATCCATTATTTGAAGGGATCGCGTGGAACCATAATTTTGGAATTCAGCAATGGCTAGCGACTACATTTGGTGCCGAATTTCATGACTTTGCGGGTTCAGTTGTCGTGCATGCAGTAGGCGGTTGGATTGCGCTGGCAGCAGTTTTGTTGCTTGGCGCAAGAAACGGACGCTACAACAAAGACGGTCACATTTCTGCTCATCCGCCATCAAGCATACCTTTCTTAGCGCTGGGTGCCTGGATACTCACTGTAGGTTGGTTTGGTTTTAACGTCATGTCTGCGCAAGAAATTGGCAAAATTAGTGGCCTAGTCGCGGTGAATTCGCTGATGGCAATGGTCGGCGGCACCTTGGTTGCGCTGTGGGTTGGTAAAAATGACCCTGGCTTTGTGCACAACGGCCCTTTAGCTGGATTGGTGGCGGTGTGTGCTGGCTCTGATTTGATGCATCCGCTTGGCGCATTGATTGTAGGTGCTGTAGCAGGTGGATTATTTGTGTGGATGTTTACCCTCACTCAAAATCGTTGGAAGATTGACGATGTGCTTGGTGTTTGGCCATTGCACGGTTTGTGTGGAGCATGGGGCGGAGTTGCAGCCGGTATTTTCGGTTCAAAAGCACTGGGTGGAATTGGTGGCGTCAGCCTTATGTCACAGCTTACAGGCACACTATTGGGCATTAGTATTGCGTTGATTGGCGGTTTTGTAGTGTATGGCGCAATTAAAAAATGGGTAGGTATTCGTCTAGATGCTGAAGAAGAATTTAATGGTGCAGATTTAAGTATCCATAAAATCACTGCTACGCCAGAGAGGGAGTCCGGTTGGTAAGGTTTTTGTTGTTACGTACCAATAAAGTTTTAAACAGAACAATATAGTTTTAAATGGCGAGATAGGCCAAAACAATAAAGTTTTAAATGAAATTGATACTGCCAAATAGCGAACGAAGTGTTCAAAAGCCTATCCAACTATTGGGTGGGCTTTTTTTTTCCTTTTGCCGCTATCATTTTCATTGCTGGTTTTAACCGAGATTTTCCATTAGAGCGAAATCAAGGCGAATAAATTGGTGTAAATTTGGCAGGCACCTCGAAGGATTGTGATGCATTATGATTTCAGTTTTGCCTATTTTTGAACGCAAAGCGGCGGGGACTGCCATTCGAAAATAGAAAATGCCACAGCGTGATTTTTTGAGGTGATGCGCTAGATTTAGGGGCATGAAAAAAGGACACAAACAAGTTATGTTGTGTCCCTACTTTGTATCCCTTTTTCATTTCAAAGGGAAAAAACCCTTTAAAATCAACGATTGGCGGAGTGGACGGGACTCGAACCCGCGACCCCCGGCGTGACAGGCCGGTATTCTAACCAACTGAACTACCACTCCAGTTTTGATGGTGATGCTGGGCTTGAATTAACTTCGTTGCCCTATGATTTAAAGAGGGAAACTAAAATCGATCTTTAAACTACACCTAAATTAACGATGCACTGTATTGTCTAACGCAGTGCAACGGCGCGCATTATATTCACCGTACGCCACTCTGTCTACAGTTTCGCACTTCAATGTTTTGTGCTTCATCGTTCAAGAAGCACGAAAGTTTACTGGGACAGCGGAATCTCAACTTTTGATAGCGAACGTGGACAGACATCATTAATACTGTGAGGCTGTATTGTAATAGCCGAACACCGTCTCTAAGTTTTGTTTCTCTTTTCCCGTTATGTGCAGGAACTCAACGCCGCATAATAGTCGGTCACCGTCTTGACGTAGCCAGCGTACTTGCGCGTTTAATGCAACGGGTTCTTGATTTCGATATTTCTCCAAATCGGGATAGGGAACATAGAGAGAGATTTTAACCTTCGATTTTTCTGGCAACGCATGTTGCAACGCGATCTGCGCGCCTGTGAGACTTAAATCTTCTGTTAATGAGTCTTGTTCAAGCCCATTTTCATCTTTGATCACTGCCAATAATCCACGCTCTAAGCGAGGAGCGCGACGTTTGTCGTTATTTTTTTTCTCGGCACTGGATGCTTCGCGATTAAAGGTGAAGCCAGACATAATTTCATTTAGGCCAGCCGTTACCTTGTGCAGATCACCGCTAATGACCGCAGTGGCTTCCACTTTGGTTGAGCTCTCTTTTAACGTAGCAAACAAACGATCTAAAGAACCTTCGAGCTGACCAAGCTGTGTCATCTGGCCTCGACTTTCTTCTGAAATAGCATCGTTACCCTGCGCCGCAGCAGAAACCCCCGTTGCCATTTCTGCCATGACAGTCGCTGTTTCTGCTGCAACTTGCTGGCTGCTATGCACACGTTCGACCACTGCTGACATTGCCTCGCTGAGATGTTTTACTTTTTCGGTAATCTCGCTCACGATCTGATCGACCTCTAGCGCTGAAACGTTGGTGCGCTCCGCAAGTTTGCGTACTTCGTCAGCCACCACTGCAAACCCGCGTCCTTGTTCACCTGCGCGGGCAGCCTCAATTGCTGCATTCAGCGCGAGTAGGTTAGTCTGTCCAGAGATATCGCGTATGGCGACAATGATGTGAGTAATTTTTTCCGCAGCCTGTTCTAGCTCAACAACTTCGGCAGACGCTAGACTTACTTGATTAGTCGCACTTTCTAATTCTGCAATATTGCGTTGCACAGCGACAACGCTATCACGCGCACTTTGCTCAACTTGGCGAGTTTTAGTAGCCGCCAGATCGGCATTACTTTTAACCTCATGCGCGATAGAAGTCAGATTTTTCGTTGCTGAAACAACCTCTGCTGAGCGGCTAGACTCTTGCTGGCTCACTTCGGCAATATTTTTTGCGATGGTGGCGATTTGAAAGGCAGACTGCTCCATCTGCTTGCCGCTACTTTCAATGTTGCCGAGAATGCTGGAGAGTTTGGTAACAACGTTGGCAGAAATTCGCTGTAGCGTACCGATTTCATCCAGCGCAGTGATCTCTACCTTCTTGGTTAAATCACCTTTTTCAATTGCTGTCATGGCGTCGCATAAGGCCAAAATCGGCTTGATGAAAGCTTTGGCTACTAGGCCAATTAAGAAAAACTGCAAGGTAAATTCAAGCCCTGACTCCCATACTGAGTTGAAGTGATATGCCGCTCGATTCTCTTGCATCGCTTGAATGATCGCGGCACTTGCGCCACCCGACTGAGCAATTTCAATCATGTCTTGGAGCTCAAGCGAAGCAAGAATACGGTTGTAAATTGTAGTGACCATCGTTACTACAAAAAATCCGAGTTGCAACTTCCAGCGAATACTTAATTTTAAAAACCAGTCCATGGAATTGCTCCAAATAAATTCTTGATTGAGTAGAGATTCTACTCAAATAATGTGTCCGTACTGTTATGCCATGCAAGCCGCATCTCTCTTATCGGCAGATAATTGTTTAAGTTTAGGGTGACTTATCGTTAAGCAAATTAATTTCGCGAAAGTGAATTTTTTACCCAGAGTTTCCCTATGTTGTAAACTAAGATTATCTGCTATGTTGTAGCTAATATTTAACCTGTATCAGGGAGTTTAATGGCCAGTAGCATTCAGCCGAAGTTAACGCGTTTGCGTGGTGAGTTCATCGCTCATTTGCCAGAAATCTATTCTGTGATGCAAGTCACATTAGAAGAAATTGGGCAAGGGGTGCAAGAATCCGTAAGTGTCTTGTTGCATGCTGTGCATGACCTAGCGCTCAATGCACAGACGCACCAGCTAATGGATGTGGTTGATGCTGCACGCGAGCTGGAACACATAGTGGCTTCATTGCCTACGGACAGGCGAGTAAATGAATCTGACTTGAAAGCAGTGCGTCATGCACTGGTTAAACTCGCCGCACAAAGTGCAGACCCCCTGCACAATTTTCTACCCGAGCAAATTTCTTCTTTAACTGAACGCATTTCCATCATCGATCGAGATGAACAGCAAGCGGCATGGTTAGGATTCTTATTGGAGAGGGCGGGGTATCGCTACGAAATTTTTCAAAATTTTGCCCAATTTAGTCATTCGCTGATTGATCAAAAACCGCCGGCGGCTGTTATTTTTGACATGTACTTTACGGATGACAAAGAAGCCGGTGTACGTTCTATTGCTGAGAGCAAAGCAGGCATTTTAAAATTTGTGCCAATTATCTTGCTTTGTGATCGAAAAGATATCAACGCAAAATTAATCGCCCATCGTGCAGGTGTGGCGCGTTATTTATCTAAACCTATTGAACACGAAACGTTGGTGCGTGTGATTGTGGAACTCACTGCCTCATCTCCTACGCGGCCTTATCGCGTGTTGGTTGTGGATGATTCCCCTATCGAGCTAGCAGTACACTCTAATATGCTTAGAGAAGCGGGCATGGAAGTGCGCGAAGTCGAAAACCCTTTGACTGTATTGGAGGTGTTGGCGGAATTTCCTGCTGAAGTTGTGCTGTTGGACATGTACATGCCGCAGTGTTCAGGCCCAGAGTTAGTCGCCATTTTGGATGATGATGAACACTATGCCGAAATTCCCATTGTCTATGTGTCTACCGAGGAAAACGTTTCTGCGCAGTTGCAAGCTTTAGATCGTGGCGGTGAGCATTTTTTAATGAAGCCGGTTGAGCCAATGCATTTGGTCTCTGTCGTCGGTATGCATGCCTGTCATTTTCGGCGCTCGCTTGAGCAAGCTGAATCGTTGCGCGCGGCACGTTATGCACAAGAACGCCAACGCCAAGCATTGGATGAACATGCCATTGTGAGCGTGGCGGATGTGGCAGGAAATATTATTTATGTGAATCAGAAATTTAGTGACATCAGTGGCTATTCGCTCGAAGAGTTGCTCGGTCAAAACCATCGCTTACTTAAATCTGGAGCGCATCCTCCAGAGTTTTATAAAAATATATGGGATGACATTTCGAGTGGCAAGGTTTGGAGCGGTACGATCTGTAATCGTGCAAAAAACGGGGGCTTGTACTGGGTAGAAAGTAGCATCGTACCGTTCATGGATACTAATGGTTTACCCTACCAATATATCTCCATTCGTACCGACATCACGGCACTGAAAGAATCTGAAATCGTTATTCGTGAAAGTAGTATTCGACTCGCAGAAGCAAAAGTATTAGCCGAAGCGGCCAGTCACGCCAAGAGTGAATTTTTAGCCAGTATGAGCCATGAGCTACGAACCCCGTTGAACGCTATTTTGGGTTACTCGCAAATTTTAGACATGGATCCGGAGTTGCCTTCCGAAACCAGAAGCCATGTTTTTGAAATC
>JAUYFR010000267.1 GCA_030690855.1 Gallionellaceae bacterium | reverse complement strand
GGATAAATCCCGACCTACGGGATAGCGCAGGGTTGGTAGGTGTTTTGTCGGGATAAATCCCGACCTACGGGATAGCACAGGGTTGGTGGGTGTTTTGTCGGGATAAATCCCGACCTACGGGATAGCACAGGGTTGGTAGGTCGGGATTTATCCCGACGCCTTGTAAACCAGTCGGGTTAAAACCCGACCTACGAAAGCAAAGACAAAGGAGAATAAACATGGCAACAGACAACACCAGCAGCACAGGCAATAGCGGCCTAGCCGGAGGTGAGTTTCTCACCTTCACCTTAGGCGCCGAAGAGTACGGCATGGACATTCTCAAGGTGCAAGAGATCCGTGGTTACGACTCCGTTACCGCCATCGCTAACACCCCTGCCTTCATCAAAGGCGTGATTAACCTACGCGGCATCATCGTTCCCATCGTTGACCTGCGCATCAAATTCAACCTCGGCAAAGTGGATTACGACCAATTCACCGTGGTGATCATTTTGAACCTCGGCACGCGTGTGGTAGGCGTAGTGGTAGATAGCGTCTCCGACGTGCTCACCCTCACTCCAGAGCAGATCAAAGCCGCACCGACTTTATCTACCTCGCTCGACACCCGTTACATTATGGGTTTAGGTACGGTAGATCAACGCATGTTGATTCTAGTGGACATCGAGAAATTGATGACCAGCCGTGATATGGAGTTGATGGAAGAGGTGGCAGCGTAAATTGTAGGTCGGGATTTATCCCGACACCGTCAACAACGTCGGGTTGCACCCGCAAGGGGTAGGCCGTGGTTGCCTCGAAGAGGTTCTCGCACCCTTTGGGTGTACAGAGCTAAAGCTCTAACAACACACGCTCAAACCCGACCTACGAAAAGCAGGGTAGCGGATTTTGTAGGTTGGGCTTCAGCCCAACCTAGTATGCTAGGTGATAAAAAATGCATTGGCTGACCAATAAAAACAAAAATCTCAATAAAATCAATATGTTGCATGTAATAGCCGTGCTATCATTGGCTGCGGTGATTTCCCCCGCTTTTGCTGAAGAGGCATTGCCTTCGGTGACGCCTTACCGTCCTACGGTTTCCAATCAAGCTGCTTTATCTGCTCCGGGTTGGGCTGAGGTCGAAACGGGTTGGGTTACTAGTCAGGCCAATGACGGTAGCAACCGTGGCAGTTTGCCTTATCTCGTGAAGTTCGCTTTTACCGATAGAATGGGTCTCTTGCTTGGCGGTGAGGGTTATGTCAGTCAGCGTGATGCAGCGGGCGACCAGCTCAATGGCAGCGGTGACACGATGTTGTTGTTGAAACATAAACTGGGTGTGAGTGAAGATGGGAATTCAGCGTTCGGTTTGGAATATGGTTTGAGTTCACCGACGGCGTCCAGTGGGCTGAATAGCGGTAGTGGTATGAAAGACCATTTGATGAACGGCATTTACAGTACGAATGTGGCCGGTCACAGCATTGATTTGAACTTGAATCTAACAACGTTGGGTACAGCCGTAGCGGGCGAATCTCGCCAGCAATGGGGTTGGGCGACGTCTGTGTCGCGTGTGTTGAATGATAGATGGAGTGTTTCGGCTGAGCTGTCGGGAACGGCGCGTCAAGGTACGAAGCCGAGCGACCAATTGTTGGTGGCCGCCAGTTATGAGATGAGCCGACGCGTGGTGTGGGATGCGGGATTGGCGGCAGGCTTGAACGATACAGCGGCCAAGTGGAGTGTGTTTGCCGGCGTTTCGATTTTGGTTGGAAAAATATATTGATTCACCCGTTGCGTAGGGTGGTTATAAATTCTCAAAGGAATAAACGATGAAAACCAATCTACCTATTACCCAGAAAGAAATTTTGTTGGGTGAGAACACAATGCTTGTGAGCAAGACCGATGGAAAAGGCATTATCACTTTTGTTAATCCGGAGTTTGTGGAGATCAGCGGATTCAGCGAAAAGGAACTGATGGGGCAGTCACATAATATCGTGCGCCATCCCGATATGCCGCCAGCGGCGTTCGAAGATTTATGGAAGACCGTGAAGACTGGTAACGGCTGGCAGGGCGTCGTTAAAAATCGCTGTAAGAATGGTGATCATTATTGGGTGCATGCTCACGTCACGCCGATACATGAAGGCAAAGAAATAGTCGGCTATACCTCGGTACGTCGTCGCCCAGAACGTAGCGAAATTGAAATGGCGGAGAAAGCTTATGCTGCCCTGCGTGAGGGCAAGCGTGTGAAATTGCACGCGAATGAAAGCTCGGTGCTGTCGCGTGTGCCGTTGCGCTTGCGTTTGATGATGATGTTGCTGTTGCCTGTTTTGGGGTTGATCTATTTTTCTGTGAGCAGCGGTTTGGAAAAATCACAGCGTTTGGCGGAATTGCAAACGACAAAGGTGATCACTACGCTGGCGGTGAAATCGAGTGCGCTGATACACGAAGCACAGAAAGAACGTGGTTTATCCGCTGGTTTTCTATCATCAAAGGGGGCGAACTTTTCCAGTGAGTTGCCGGCGCAGCGTAGTACTACCGACAAAAGTATTGTTGAGTTAAAGGCGTTGGCGGCAACGCTGGAGAAGTCTGGCATGGATGAGGGATTCAATGCGACGCTGGCGGCGGCACTTAAAAAGTTGGAGAGCCTAACGGAAAGCCGTGCCGCTATCAGCGAGCTTAAGCTGATGCCGAAGGATTCGTTCAATTTTTATACCGGCATGATCAGTGCGTGGCTGGATGTCATTTCATACGGTGCTAAGGTGAGTAGCAATGAAAAATTGGCGCGTGGCACGACCGCTTATTTGATGTTTTTGAATGCCAAAGAAATGGCGGGACGTGAGCGAGCTACAGTGAATGGCGCGTTTGCGGCAGATAAATTCGAGTGGGATGCGTTTCAGCGTTTCATTGGTTTGATCGCTAATCAAAAAAGCTATGTTGATGTGTTTCAAGCCTACGCTGAGAAAGAAGCGGTTGATGTTTATCACGCCAAGCTGAGTGGCGCAGTGGTGGCGGAGGTGGAGGGATATCGCAAGATCGCCATCGACAAGGCGATTAGCGGGGGATTTGGCGTTGCTCCAGCGGACTGGTTCAAGGCGATTACCAAGAAAATTAATGCCATGAAGGAGGTGGAAGATTTTCTTTCTACCGAGCTTTTCGATCTGGCGCACGAGTTGGAGCAAGAGGCGCAACATTTGTTGCAGCTCTATATTGCGCTAACGATCGGTATTCTCATTGCCACGCTCCTGTTCGGCATTTGGTTGATTCGCGTGTTGTTGCAGGAGCTCGGTGGTGAGCCGAGTTATGCGCGTTCGGTGGCAAATGCCGTGGCTTCAGGTGATTTTAGTGTTTCGGTCAATACCCGTACTGGCGATAATTCCAGCCTGATGTCGGCGATCAAAAATATGAAGGACACCATCAACTATATGATCCGCGATAGTCAGCGCACGGCGGAAGAGGCATTACGCGTAAAGGCCGCGCTGGATAATTCCACGGCAAATGTGGCGATTGCCAATAATGAGGGCAAAATCATCTATCTGAACAGGGCGATCCAAAAGATGTTCAATGAAAGCGAGGCCAGCATTCGCGTGGTTATGCCGCACTTTAAAGCAGATGAGGTGTTGGGCAGCAATTTTGACAATTTCCATAAAAATGTAGCGCATCAACGCGGCATCCTGCAGAACCTGACTGGCTTGCACAGGGCCTCGGTAGTTATTGGTGATCGCACTTTTAAATTGGCCGCATTGCCAGTCACCAATGACAGAGGGCAGAGATTGGGTACAGCGGTGGAATGGATTGATGCGACGCAAGAGTTGAAAATCGAAAGCGAAGTGCGCGATATTGTCACCGCTGCGCAGAACGGCGACTTCAGTAAACGTTTGAATCTTGCCGATAAAGAAGGCTTTATGCGCGAATTGTCGGAGGGGATTAATCGCTTGGTTGAGACATCGGACACGGGCCTTCGGGAAGTGGCGCGCATGTTGGGCGCACTTGCCAAAGGCGACCTCACCGACCGCATCACCAACGAATATCAGGGAACTTTCGGTAAGCTCAAAGATGATTCGAATGCAACGGTGGCGCAACTCACTGAAGTCATTGGGCGTATCAAGGAAGCCACTGACACGATTAACACGGCTGCAAAAGAAATTGCCTCAGGCAACTCCGACTTGTCACAGCGAACCGAAGAGCAAGCGTCTAGTCTGGAAGAAACCGCAGCCAGCATGGAAGAACTAACCGCGACGGTTAAGCAGAATGCGGAAAATTCAAAACAAGCTAACCAACTGTCGCAGAGCGCAAGTGATGTGGCCGTGAAGGGCGGCGCGGTAGTAAAGCAAGTCGTGGGCACCATGAGTTCGATCAACGAATCATCCCGCAAAATTGTGGACATCATTTCTGTCATTGACGGCATCGCCTTCCAGACCAACATCTTGGCATTGAACGCTGCGGTAGAAGCCGCGCGTGCGGGAGAACAGGGTCGAGGCTTCGCAGTGGTGGCGGCAGAAGTGCGAAACTTGGCGCAACGCTCTGCCGCAGCGGCAAAAGAGATTAAACACCTGATTGACGACTCCGTTAGCAAAGTGGGCGAAGGTAGTAAATTGGTTGCTCAGGCTGGCGAAACGATGGAAGAAATTGTGAATGCCGTTAAACGCGTGACTGACATCATGAGTGAGATTAGCGCTGCATCAACTGAGCAAAGCCAAGGCATTGAACAGGTGAACCAAGCCATTACGCAGATGGATGATGTGACTCAGCAGAATGCCGCGCTAGTGGAAGAAGCGGCGGCAGCAGCCGAGTCGATGGAAGAGCAAGCGCACGAGTTGACCAGACTGGTGGCCACTTTCAAGATGGCTGATTCAAGCACGGGCATGATGGTTGCAAGGCGATAAATTAGGCGTGATTCCTCTCCCTTGAGAAGGGGAGGGGATTCAGTCTGTTGATTTAAATTCTGGGCGCTAACCCCTGGTGAAACAACTAGCCATTCGACTAAGGCAGCGAGCTGCCAAGTCGCTGGTTATCCCAACCTCCCCTTGTCAGGGGAGGCGCTGGCTCGGCTCTCCCCCTGACAGCGCCAAGACCGCCCGCAGGGCGAGTGTCTGGCGGCGTACTCCTCGCGGGTACAAGGGAGGGAGCAAAACTCAGATCGCGATTAAGTTGGCGCTTATGCGTCTAACTAAAGGTCACCTCTAATAATTCGTCATTCCGGCGAAGGCCGGAATCCAGCGGTTTTATTAAATGAGGCTTTGCCCTTGCTACGCAAGGAATTACTTTTTCTGAACTGGATTCCGGCCTTCGCCGGATAACCAGCCACTTGCCAGCTTGTTGGCTTAGTGGATTGGCTAGTTGCTTCATCAATGACGGAATTTGAATTATTAGAGGTGCCCTAAACAAAGTAGGGCGTCCCAAACGGAATAAATCAGGGTATCCTGAGCACGCGCTCATAAAAACAGGCGGTCAAAAAAATGGCAGATAACACCGAACTAAAAGCAGGGCGAGAATTTCATTTCACTAAAAAAGATTTTGAGCGCGTGCGTAAGATGATTTACGACCATGCGGGCATTTCGTTAAGCGACTCGAAACAAGAGTTGGTTTACAGCCGACTATCGCGGCGATTACGCACCACCGGCATTCAGACTTTTGATACCTATTTGGCGTTGTTGGAAAGTAATGACGAAGCCGAGTGGGAAGCTTTCACCAATTCACTCACCACCAACCTCACTTCTTTCTTTCGTGAGCCGCATCACTTCCCAGTGTTGGCGGAGCATCTACAAAAGATTCGTGGCAAGCATCCCATTTCCTTGTGGTGCTCTGCCGCTTCAACAGGGGAAGAGCCTTACACCATGGCAATGACGGTGCTAGACACTTTGGGGCGCGATGCTTCGCAGGTCAGCATTGTGGCGACCGATTTAGATACCAAGGTATTGGAGACGGCGAAGGCGGGTGTTTATCCTGAAGAACGTATTAGTAAGCTCGATCCAGAATTGGTGAAGCGCTACTTTCAGCGTGGCACAGGGGCGCAGGAAGGTATGGTTCGCGTGCGTCAAGAGTTGCGTGACATGATTACCTTTCGTCAGGCAAATTTATTGCACAGCAATTGGGGCTTGCGCCCGCCGCTTGATGTGATTTTTTGCCGCAATGTAATGATCTATTTTGATAAGCCAACACAGTTAGGCATTCTGAAAAAATTTGTACCGTTGTTGCGTAGTGATGGTCTGCTGTTTGCGGGCCACTCAGAAAGTTTTCACCACGCTGACGAATTATTTAAGCTGCGCGGAAAAACCGTGTACGAATTGACGCCGAAGTACAAAGCGATACGCAAAGCTGAGGAAAGTCGTTAGTGCTCACTTTGTTTAATCTCTCTGGGTCAATTCCCCGCCTCTTGGGGTGTCGTATTTTTTGTAGGTCGGGATTCATCCCGACGCTTTTGCTGCGATTCACTAAACCCCGTCGGGTTAAAACCCGACCTACAAAAATCCAGCCGCCCAATACCCCGCTGCTTGCGGCGGGGTGGTTTATTTACAATGTTCCCTCAGCCTCGCCTCTATCCTCCCCTGACAACGGGGAGCGGAAGCAAACGAATCGCTACGCGAGTAATTTGTTAGTAATGCACTGATGACTGACCACTCAGACTATCAAGAGGTTCTCTCTCCGAATCGGTATTACGACGATACCTTTGACAAGGAGGCGATCAAGCTATTGCCGGGCGAATACTATGTGACTAATCGCGATATGGTGTTGGTGACGGTATTAGGCTCCTGCGTGGCGGCATGCATTCGTGATCGCAAATCTGGCGTTGGTGGGATGAATCATTTCATGTTGCCCGAAAATAAAGCCGAGGCTGCAAGCCCAGTGGCGACGGCCGCTCGCTATGGCGCTTATGCCATGGAAATGATGATTAACCAGTTGCTAAAAAATGGCGCTAAGCGTGAAAATTTAGAGGCTAAGTTATTTGGCGGCGGCAATGTGTTGCGAGGCTTTACCGTGACCAACGTGGGGCAGCGTAATGTTGAGTTTGCGATGGATTATTTGAAGAATGAAAAAATCCGTGTCGTTGCGCAATCTATTTTAGATATTTATCCGCGCAAAATTTATTTTTTCCCCGCGACTGGCAAGGTCATGTTGCGGAAACTGAAACATGCAAATAACGATACAATTATTGAGCGCGAAGCAGAATATGGTTCGCGCCTCAAACATGCCGATATCGAAGGCGATATTGACTTGTTTTAATTTAATTTACTAAGAATGTAACTATGGCAATTGTCAGCACCCCAGTTAAAAAAATAAACGTTCTTATCATTGATGACTCGGCGCTCATTCGGGCCATTCTCACTGAAGTGATTAACTCCTATTCCGACCTCTACGTGGTTGGCGCGGCGTCTAACCCGCTACAAGCGCGCGAGATGATCAAAACGCTTAATCCCGATGTATTGACCCTTGATGTGGAAATGCCACAGATGGACGGGTTGACCTTTCTCGACAAGTTGATGCGTCTGCGCCCAATGCCGGTGTTGATGATTTCTAGTCTGACGGAAAGAGGCTCTGAGGCAGCGTTGCGGGCCTTGGAGTTAGGCGCAGTAGATTTCTTGCCGAAGCCCAAGATGGGCATTGCAGATGGTATGCGTGAGTATGCCGATACTATTGCCGAAAAAATTCGAGCCGCTTTTCAAGCCAAAGGAAAGTTTAAAATTCCTGTAACCTCAGTTGCGCGTGAACCCCTGCCAGCACTGGGCACGCGTATTGGCAGTACCGAAAAAATTATTGCAGTGGGTGCTTCGACTGGAGGCACCGAAGCGATCAAAGAGTTTTTAATTCGCTTGCCTGCGGATGCGCCCGGGATTGTGATTGCGCAACACATGCCTGAGGCGTTTACCAAATCGTTTGCAGCGCGTCTTGATAGTTTGTGCAAAATTACCGTGGTTGAGTCGCAAGGAAATGAACGCGTGTTGCCGGGCCATGCTTACATCGCGCCAGGGCATTCGCATCTCATGCTTAAGCGCAGTGGCGCTAACTACATGACTGAGTTGAGCCAAGCCGCACCGGTGAACCATCATCGCCCCTCGGTAGAAGTATTGTTTCGCTCAGTCGCGCAAAATGCGGGTAAGAATGTGATTGGCGTGATGCTCACTGGCATGGGTAAAGATGGCGCGATTGGTATGCTGGAGATGCGCCAAGCGGGCGCTTACAATTTCGCGCAAGATGAAGCTACCTGTGTGGTGTACGGCATGCCGCGTGAAGCCGTGCAGGTGGGCGCGGTTGATGAGATTGTGCCGATTCAAGATATGGCGCAAAAAGTGTTGCAGCGAATCATTAACACCGGCGGTATGGGCAATCGGGTTTAAGGGCACCTCTAATTATTCGTCATTCCGGCGTAGGCCGGAATCCAGCGGTTTTATTAAAAGAGACTTTGCCCTTGCTACGCAAGGAGCTATTTTTCCTAGACTGGATTCCGGCCTACGCCGGAATGACGGAATGACGGAATGACGGAATTTGAATTATTAGAGGTACCCTTAACTTTAAAGGCGCAAAAAAAGCGGTGGGTTTGCGAGCGTCAAATTAAAATAGTCCTCAAATTTTGGGCATCGCGAATTTCAAAAAACTATTTACGATTAGCTAAATAATATATCCAAGCCAATGACTAACGAAACGAAAAATATTATGACCAATAATGCGGCTGAGTTGGTGCGTGGAGTGGGTAATCTGGTTACCTTGCCGGACGTGTTTATTCGTATTAATTCCTTGGTTGAAAATCCAAACAGTAGTACGGCAGACATCGCTAAAGCGGTACAGCAAGACCCTTCGTTTACGGTGCGTCTGTTGCGCGTGGCGAATAGCTCTTTCTATGGTTTGTCCTCTTCGGTCGATACCGTTTCCAAAGCAGTTTCAATTATCGGCACGGGGCAGATACGTAGCTTGGCCTTGGCCACTTCGGTAGCGAGTTCGTTCGAGGGTTTGTCGAATACCTTGGTGTCGATGGAACACTTTTGGCGACACAGTCTTTATTGCGCATTGATTGCACGCATTATGGCCAAAAAAATTGGCCGCTTCGATGCGGATGCGGTATTTACGGCGGCCCTGTTGCATGACATTGGCGAACTTGTGCTATTCAACCGCTTGCCTAAAGAATCGCAAGAGGCGCTGTTGCTGGTGTTAGATAGCGTGGATGAATTGCCGATATATCAAGCTGAGCGTCAGGTGATGGCACTCGATCACGCTGAAGTGGGCGGAGAGTTGGCGCGTCAGTGGAAATTGCCGCTGATGCTGGCGGAGTGTATCGAATTTCACCATGATATTTCTGCCGCAAAGCAATATCCGCGAGAAGTCGCGCTGACCCATGTTGCCAATATTTTGGCGTTAATGGCCGAAATTCATTCCAATGAGTTGGACGATGTGGCGCCAATTGATCTCCGTGCTTGGGAAGTACTCGGCATCAAGGCAGAAGATCAAGATGAGTTGATTGCGGCGGTAGTGGAAGAGGCGCAAGAAGAAATTGCCGAAGCCGAAAGTTTATTTTTGGGTAAGTGACATGGATATTTCTCAGACACGAATTCCTTTGTCGTTACCCGGCTTTGAGCATATCAAGCGAGCTTGGAATGATGCACACGACACCTTCGCAGCGCGCCTCAATCCAGGCGAATACTACGTTACCAAAAATGAAGAGGCGATCTACACCACACTGGGCTCTTGTATCTCGGCGTGCATTCGCGACCGAGTCACCGGTGTAGGTGGCATGAATCACTTTATGTTGCCGGCATCGGTGGGTGAGAGTGGTTGGAAAGCGGCGGGTTTGGGTTCTTCTACTCGCTATGGTAATTTTGCGATGGAACATCTCATCAACGAGATTTTGAAAAATGGGGGCAGCCGAAAACATCTTGAAGTTAAATTATTTGGCGGTGGCCGCATTATCGCCAATATGACTGACGTAGGCCTGCGCAATATTGAATTTGCGCGTGACTATGTGGCAACCGAAGGGTTGCTGGTAACGTCAGAAGACGTCGGCGATGTCTTCCCGCGCATGGTGGTGTATTTTCCTTCCACTGGCAAAGTGCGCGTGAAGCGTTTGCGCTCGTTGCATAACAACACCATTGTTGAGCAAGAAACCAAGTACCTCCATACCATCGAAGATAAGCCCGTGGGCGGTGACATTGAGCTTTTCTAATAAAGAATTTGATGTGCTGGTGGTTGATGATGCCGAGCTGAATCGCCAGCTCTTTTCAGCGATGCTGAGAAAAATGGGTTACAGCCCTCGCGGTGCGGTGGACGGCCCTTCAGCCTTAAAAGCCTTTACCGAAAAACGTCCTGATATGGTGCTGATGGATGTGCAAATGCCCGGCATGGATGGCGTTGAAGTTGTGCGTGAAATGCGCAAACTTTGCCACGAGTGGTTTCCCATTATTTTTATTTCAGCGAACACCTCTAACGAGCATGTGATTGAGGGTTTGAATTCTGGCGGCGACGATTATCTGTTTAAGCCCATTCACTTTGATGTGCTCAAAGCCAAAGTCGCCAGCTTCAAGGAGCGTCTGCAAATGTTGCATGAGCTGCAACAATACAGTTTGCGCACCAAAGAAGAGAGTGAAGCGGCGCACGAATTTATGAAGCACTTCACTCAGCTAAATCGGATTAAAGACCCGATGGTGCAGTTTTTTATGAAATCAGCAGAGGTGTTCAGCGGCGATTTGATTGCCTTCGCTCGCACACCAGATAATCGTTTGAACTTGTTGTTGGCGGATAGTGCAGGTCATGGCTTAACCTCTGCGCTATCGGTGATCCCGCTGACACAGCCTTTTTATACGATGTCGCACAAGGGCTGTGAGTTAGCGTCGATTGCTCAGTCGATCAATCAACATGTGCGCGAATATCTACCTTTGCCACGTTATGTAGCGGCGATACTGGTGAGTATTGACTCTGCTCACGGCACGCTGCAAGTGTGGAACGGTGGTTGTCCGACGGCGGTGTTGGTGAGCGAAGATGGGGGTGAAGTTATTCATCAGTTTGTCTCAAAACATTTGCCATTTGGTGTGCTCTCGCCAGCGAATTTTGATACGACGACGGAGCTGTACTCATTAAGTGAGCATTCTTATAAGT
>JAUYFR010000264.1 GCA_030690855.1 Gallionellaceae bacterium | reverse complement strand
ATTTCTTCGTATGACGAGACTGCGCTGAGCGATGACATGTTGAAGGCAATTTCATCGAATTTCTTAAAGCCAGGCAAAGCAAGTTGCAGGACACTGCAACACCTAAAACTGCTAAAGAAATTGAGTCTTTTTTTCGTAGCTTTACAGTAGATACAAAAGGTTTTAAGTTTGATCGGGATGAAGCGAATGCCCGCTAAAGTTTTCATCGACACCAACCTTGTCATTTACTCACTGGGTAAAAACTCTGACAAGGTTGAGTTACTCGCGCCCTTGTTTACCCATCGCCCGACTATTTCAACGCAAGTGCTTTCTGAAACAGCGAACGTGGCTCGAAAAAAACTAGGTATGCCGCTTGTCGAAATTGGAAAGCTGCTTACGATGCTCGAAGCGACCTGTGCGGTTGCGCTCGTTTCGCCAGCAACAACGCAACGCGCCATTTATATTGCGGGACGTTATGAGTTTTCTTGGTTTGACAGTTTGATTGTCGCCTCTGCACTCGAAGTAGATTGCGACACGCTTTACACCGAAGATTTACAGCACGGTCAAGTCATTGAAGATCGGCTCACTGTCATCAACCCGTTTTCAATTTAATTTACTGAGCGATTCCGCACGCTTAAAACGTGTGCCCCAGTCCAAACTTAACAATGGTGTAACTCGTTGAGCTGTCTGGCTCCAAAAAGTAACCCGTTCCTGTGTAATAAACCGCACTTTTTCCATAGGAAAAGCGAGTTCTCTCAACACTCAATTTAGCGTAAATATTATCGTCCACTCTGAAATCAGCAGAGAGTCCAACCCTCGCCACGGGAGAGTTACCCAGTGGCCCAGCAAAACCATAGTCTCCACCACCGCCACCCATCACTTTGATGTATGAATTTTGTGTGTTGCCCATCAGTCCATTCAGCGATAACACGAACGATTGGCTTGGCGAATATTGGAGGAGACCTCCCAAACCATAGTAGTAATGAGTATAAATCTCACCGTAATTGACGCCCCGATCCCAGTAGTGATGACCAAATTCAGCAAAAGGGGTCAGCATTGTTGAGTTATTCAGCGTAAGACCTTTGCCATAACGAAAGCTATAGTTGGATAGCACTGCGCCTGAGGTACTGACCACCGAGCCATAGCCGCCACCTCCATTGATATAGGCTCCAATATAGCGAGTGCGGCCTTTGGAATAATCGTAGTCAGCATACAAATATTCACTTTTAATCCAGCCGTTTCTCATGCTCGAAAGAGACACCGCGAATCCAGAAACGGGGCCGTCCTCAGTATCAAGCACGCCGGTACTATTTGTTTCGGTGTAGCCCACCTTGGTAGAGATCGACTGCAAATTGATCTGATTATTGGACAAGCGAATATCGCTAGTTGCTGCTAATGCAGTATTTAAAAGTGCACATCCAATACTGAGTAAAACTATTCTGCTTAACAAAATCACTCCTTCACTCATTCGCAACAAATCAATCGTTCAACCATTTTGCAAACATCGCGGCATCAAAAGGCCAGCCAAGCTCCGCATTGGAATCTATTCTCTGTAAAACTGGAATATGTATTCCGTATCGCCCAATTAAATCGTCGTCATCAGCAATATCAACATACTCAAATTTAATGCCCGACGCCTGCACTATCGCTTTAGCCTCATCGCATAAATGACAAAAATGTGTACCGAAAAGTTTAAGTTGCGGCGTAGTCATCAATCAAAAAGCTGCCACCAACGCTTACGGCTATTGGTGGAAGGGGCATGCGCTTCAATCAATGCTGGTGGCGCAATGCTTAGAATCCAAGCTGCTGGCGAACCGCCTTCAGGGGAGCCACACGATGTGCCAATGTGATTTGGGTCATATACCTTTACCAGAGTGGGTGCGTCCAAATTATCTGCATAGACAATGCCGCAAAAATCGAATTCATGATCTTTCCTTAGCAGCGTAGTTAGCGCGTCAAGGCGTACAGCCAGCAACTCACTACTCAGGGCGACCTCGGGCAAGGCCTCACCGATTTGGTAAAAATACCACTGGCCTGCTTTGACCTTATCCCACAAAACATCAAGTTGATCCCATTTTAAAACGCCGTAGAAAGTACCGTTCAAGCGAGCATGAAAATCATCCTTGTCTAAATTTTGCATATCACCCGCCTATTATTTGGATTAGAGAAGCATCGATTTAAGAGGTGCTTACTACCTCACCCCCTCCCAGTGGGAGATAAAACTTAACCAGCGCTTCCTTATAGCCCCTAGTGTAGCAAAGTAATTTTTACTTTAGGGCTACGCTCATTACAAAGCGCCCTCTATATCAGAAAAAATTGATACTACTCGTGAAGGCAGATAAACTTTCACCAAGAAAATATCACAAAAAAATAATGTTAATTGAACTCGGAATACTGATGGCGTTAGTTTTGCTGGTGGTGGTCGCGATTCGCCCACCCAAACATCCCTCTCCTCAGCGAGTGCAGTTCACCTTTATCCGTCACGGTGAAAGCGAGGCTAATGTGGGGCATTTCATCAATGATGATCCAGGCAAACCTGTGCACCTAACTGAGAAGGGCAAGGCTCAAGCGGCTAAACTTGCAACCCAACTTAGCTCAGAAAATTTCACCCATGCTTTCGTTTCAGAATTTCCCCGTGCGCAAGAAACAATGGCTTTTCTGCTGAAAGGAAAAAACATTCCGCTAATCATTGATGCACGACTTAACGAACGAAAGTCAGGCATGGATGGTCAGCCAGTAAACGCATTTAACGATCAAGTGCTAGCTAATCCGCTCAATTTTAAAACACCGCATGGCGAGTCTTTTTTAGAACAATCGGAAAGAGTAAGAAG
>JAUYFR010000247.1 GCA_030690855.1 Gallionellaceae bacterium | reverse complement strand
ACTTCAACCACACCCGCCTTGTCAGCCTCACGCACACTGATAAATACTTTGCCGCTCTTTGGCAACTTCACACTCGCAGCCAATTGTGATTTCACAAAAGCTTCGGCGAAAGTTTCGCCTACCCCCATGACCTCTCCGGTTGATTTCATTTCAGGACCGAGAATGGTATCGACACCGGGAAACTTAATGAACGGGAATACCGCCTCTTTCACTGAGTAGTATGGAGGAATAATTTCTTTGGTAACATTTTGCTGTGCCAGCGATTGCCCAGCCATACAGCGTGCAGCGATTTTCGCTAAAGACACTCCCGTCGCTTTTGACACAAACGGTACAGTACGTGAGGCACGTGGATTCACTTCCAACACATAGACAGTTTCGCCCTGAATCGCAAACTGCACATTCATCAGGCCAACCACATTGAGTGATTTCGCCATCGCCACAGTCTGGCGGCGCAACTCGTCTTGCAATGCAACAGAGAGGGAATACGGTGGTAGCGAACAAGCTGAGTCACCCGAGTGTACGCCCGCTTCTTCGATGTGTTCCATGATGCCGCCGATGATGACCTGCTTACCATCGGACACTGCATCAACATCCACTTCGATTGCATCATTTAAGAAACGATCCAGCAAAATCGGCATGCGCTCAGGATAGGTCTTGGACATTTCTTCCGCATCACGCATGTAACGCTCAAGGTCAGGCTGCGCATGAATAATTTCCATCGCGCGGCCGCCCAATACGTTGGAAGGGCGCATTACCAATGGGTAACCAATCTCAGTAGCACCTGCGACCGCATCGGCCACATTGCTTGCTGTACGGTTGGGAGGCTGCTTCAAATTCAATTCACGCAACATCGCTTGGAAGCGCGCACGATCTTCCGCCATGTCAATCATGTCTGGCGTGGTGCCGATAATCGGCACGCCATTCTTGGCTAAACCATGTGCCAGCTTCAAAGGTGTTTGTCCACCATATTGCACGATAACGCCAATGGGCTTCTCAATCGCAACTACTTCCAGCACGTCTTCCAAAGTTAATGGCTCAAAATAAAGACGATCAGAAGTATCGTAATCAGTGGAAACGGTTTCTGGATTACAGTTCACCATGATGGTTTCGTAACCATCTTCACGCATTGCCAGCGCGGCATGCACACAGCAATAATCAAACTCAATGCCTTGACCGATGCGATTTGGACCACCACCCAGCACCATAATTTTTTTGTTGTTAGTTGGCTGTGATTCGCACTCTTCTTCGTAAGTGGAATACATATAAGCGGTATTCGTGGCGAATTCCGCCGCGCAGGTATCCACTCGCTTAAACACGGGGCGTACACCGAGCGCATGACGATATGCACGCAAAGCACCATCATCCGTATTCAACAAAACCGCCAAACGCGCATCCGCGAAACCGCTACGCTTTAATCCACGCATTTCATCTGCGGTGACGCTTTCTACCGTGCGGCCAGCCAATGACTTTTCCTGATTGATCAAGTCTTCGATCTGCACCAAGAACCACGGATCAATTTTGCTGATATTGAAAACTTCTTCCACACTCATGCCGAGGCGAAACGCATCCGCAACCGCCCAAATACGATCTGGACCTGGGCTACCCATTTCTGCACAGATTGCATCGCGGTCGGTATATTTTTGATCTAAGCCGTTCACGCCGACTTCTAGGCCGCGCAACGCTTTTTGGAACGACTCTTGGAAGGTACGGCCGATTGCCATCACTTCGCCCACCGACTTCATCTGTGTGGTGAGACGATCATTCGCTTGCGGGAATTTTTCAAACGCGAAACGTGGGATCTTGGTCACCACGTAATCAATGGTTGGCTCAAACGAGGCCGGTGTTGCACCACCGGTGATGTCATTTTTCAATTCATCAAGCGTGTAGCCCACTGCCAACTTAGCCGCCACTTTGGCGATGGGGAAGCCTGTCGCCTTGGAAGCTAATGCCGATGAACGCGACACGCGCGGATTCATCTCAATCACCACCATGCGCCCATCGGCAGGATTGATGGAGAACTGCACGTTAGAGCCGCCCGTTTCCACGCCGATTTCACGTAGCACTGCCAACGAGGCGTCGCGCATGATTTGATATTCTTTATCGGTAAGTGTCTGCGCTGGCGCAACGGTGATGGAGTCACCGGTATGCACGCCCATCGGATCGAGGTTTTCAATCGAGCAGATGATGATGCAATTGTCATTGCGATCACGCACCACTTCCATCTCATACTCTTTCCAGCCAAGCAGAGATTCCTCAATCAACAGCTCGCGCGTGGGCGAAGCTTCCAAACCACGCTCGCAAATCTCGACAAACTCTTCGCGGTTGTAAGCAATACCACCACCGCTCCCCCCCATGGTAAAGGAAGGGCGAATCACGGTTGGGAAGCCCATCACCTGCTGCACTTGAAAGGCCTCTTCCATGCTGTGCGCGATGGCAGAACGTGCCGACGCCAAACCAATGCGCGTCATCGCATGTTTAAATTTTTCGCGATCTTCCGCCATGTCGATGGCTTCACGCGATGCTCCGATCATCTCAACCTTGTACTTTTCCAGCACGCCATGCTTGGCAAGATCAAGCGCGCAATTCAACGCGGTTTGACCACCCATCGTCGGCAAGATCGCTTCGGGGCGCTCTTTAGCGATAATTTTTTCTACTACCTGCCAAGTGATTGGCTCGATGTAAGTCGCGTCCGCCATGTTCGGGTCGGTCATGATGGTGGCGGGATTCGAGTTCACCAAAATAACGCGGT
>JAUYFR010000242.1 GCA_030690855.1 Gallionellaceae bacterium | reverse complement strand
GGCGCACTGGCAGTGGCGATCATGGGCATTTACGATGCGCCGAAAATTGCCATCATCGTGATTGGCACGCTGTTTCAACAGGTGCTGATTATTTCCAACACCACCCGCAAACTCGACCCCACCATCGTTGAAGCTGCGCTCACTTTGGGTACTAGCCGTTTGCGTTTGCTGACACGCGTGGTGGTGCCGGGAATCTTGCCTGATCTGTATCGCGATCAGCGTATTTTGTTGGGTTGGGCGTGGACCTATTTGATCGTGGCCGAGTTGATCGGCACCAGCTCCGGCATCACTTGGTTCATCACACAACAAGCGCGCTATCAGCATTTCGATAATGTATTCGCCGCCATCATGATGATTGGCATTATTGGTTTTGCGAGCGACATCGTGTTGGCAAAGCTGGGCAAACGGCTGTTCCCGTGGGATAGGTCGCAGGACAAAGAATAGGTAATCAACAATTTATGAATACTGAATCCAAAGCATATTTGCAGCAATCAGATGCAGTGCGTGCACGTTTTGACGCCATCAAACAGCGCGAAGTGATTTTAGAAACGCGCCACTTGGGCAAAAGCTATTCTTCAACTCAGGGCGAAGTGGAAGCGTTGCGCGACATTAATTTCAAAATTCATCGCCGCGAATTTGTTTGTGTAGTGGGGCCTTCGGGCTGCGGTAAATCAACGCTGGTGCGCACACTCGCCGGCTTGGAAAAACATAATGCAGGTGAGGTGTTGGTGGATGGCAAGCCCGTTGATGGCCCGGGGCAAGATCGCGGCATGGTGTTTCAAGGTTACTCACTGTTCCCGTGGCTTACCGTGAAGAAAAACGTGATGTTCGGCCCTGAGATGAATGGCTACGGCCACGACGAGGCCGAGCGCGATGCGCTGCAATGGCTGGATCTGGTGGGCCTCACTAAATTCGCCAATGCCTATCCGCATCAACTTTCGGGCGGCATGCGTCAGCGCGTGGCGATTGCTCGCGCCTTAGTCAATCAGCCGCGCATCTTGTTGATGGATGAGCCCTTCGGTGCGCTTGATGCGCAAAGCCGCATCAAGATGCAAACGCACTTGTTGGACATCTGGCGCAACGTTGATATCACCGTTGTATTCATCACGCACGATTTAGACGAGGCGATTTTTTTAGCCGACCGCATTCTGGTGTTGAAGCCGCATCCGGGTGAAGTGCAAGAAATGATTGAAGTGCCGGTGCCACGTCCGCGTTCACCCGAACAATTTTCTGGCGCTGAGTTTCGCGCCACCAAACAGCGTTTGGAAGAGTTGATTCATCCGCCAGTGGAATATGAAGAAGATGAAGCGGAAAAAGCAGTTAAGCCGCACCTCATTCGCTTTACTCACGTTACCGACAATGTGGAGTAGCCATGCGCTGGTCTGAACTCACTTGGGCAGAAATTCCTGATGTACTTGCGGCGGTGAATCATGCGGCGCTGCTACCCATTGGCGCGACCGAGCAACATGGCCCGCATTTAGGCTGTGGTGTGGATTTTGTCATCGCCGAAAAACTGTGTTTGGCCGTTTCGGAAAACACCAAAGTGCCGGTGCTGCCTACCATGCCTTATGGTTGCTCACTCGGTCATAGCCAGCGCTGGCCCGGCACGCTCTCGGTGCAACCGATCACGCTAATTGAGTTGATTAAACAGATTGGCGACTGGGCTTATCACAGCGGGGTGCGGCGTTTATTTATTGTGAACGCACATGTCACCAATGCCGCCCCTTTGCGCTGTGCCTTAGAGATGCTGCGCGCCGAACACGATGACCTGATGGTGACCGTAATTCATAGCGCCACGCTGAGTGAGCGCGTGCGCGAATTTCATTTTGCCGACGCCGCTGATTGGCACGCTAATGATGCTGAGACTTCACTGATGATGGCGATTGCGCCAACGTTGGTGCGCCCAGAGCAGTGCGCCAGTGCCGATGATCCTGATCGCACTCAAGGTTGCATCTTTCCTCATCCAGTCAATCGCACCAGTTTGAATGGCGTGACCGGCAGCCCGAGTTTGGCCAACCGCGAAAAAGGGCAGCAGGGCTTTGATTGGATGGTGCAAGACTTGAGCGCAAAAATTTTAAAGGGCCTCACCGAACAGCCGCCGCTAACACATGGCTACCACTCGCATTTTGCTGAAATCTAACCTGAAGGAATAAGTATGAGCAGCAACGAAAGAATTTCTAAACTTCAAAAAGAACTCGCTGATAAAGGCGTCAAATATTGCATCGGCGCTTACGTGGATATTCACGGCATTCCCAAAGCGAAGGTGGTGCCGATTGATCATTTCGCGCACATGGCCAAAGGCTCTGAGCGTTACACCGGCTATGCTTTAGATGGTTTAGGGCAAGCACCAAACGATGATGAGTTGACTTCGGTGCCCGATCTCGATCGCATTATTCAATTACCGTGGGAGCCGAAGATTGCGTGGATTCCAGCGGACAATCATTTTCAGGGCAAGCCTTATCCGCTGAATACGCGCGTGGCTTTGCAAAACCAATTAGCCGAGGCAGGCAAGTTAGGTTACGGCATGAATCTGGGTATCGAGTGCGAAATCTTTTTGTTGAAACAAGACGAAGCGGGCAAGCTCTCGGTGCCCGATGCCGAAGATAAGCTCGGTAAATCTTGCTATGACGTGCGCGGCTTCACCAATAGTTTTGGC
>JAUYFR010000237.1 GCA_030690855.1 Gallionellaceae bacterium | reverse complement strand
CGTGCCACATGCGAACGATGATACCGAAAAACACGGACAAGATAGGCATACCGACTCCTCATTGATTTGCATTGTGAAGATTATGCGGCATCGCAAATAGCTCTGCAATGATGCCGCTTCCCCGACAGCAAGCCCCAGATTACCCATTAGGCCGTCATACCGGCGCAGGCCGGTATCCAGCAACGCAAAACAGCCCGCGTAGCGGACAACATCGAGGCTTTGTCCGCTACGCGGGTACTTCTTTAATCATCTGGATTCCGGCCTGCGCCGGAATGACGGAGAAATTTATTTCAACTCGCCGAAGAAATTCTTAATCGCCAACACCCTTTGCTGTAAATCTTCATGCTTCAACTCGATGCGCAATTTATCTGGCCCGTTCATTTTGATGTAACGGCGCGTCTGAATTAGCGTGATGATTTTCATCGGATCAATCGGTGGGTTCGGTACAAATTGAAGTTGAATCGCCTCACTGGAAGCATCTAATTTTGCGATGCCTAATGGCTTAGCGAGGATACGTAATTGATGACTATCGAGTAGTGTCTGCGCTGGTTCAGGTAATAAGCCAAAGCGGTCGATCAACTCTTGGTGCATATCATCCAAATCTTGTTGCGTATTGCAATTGGCGAGGCGTTTGTAAATCACTAGCCGCTGGTGGATGTCGCCACAATAGTCGTTGGGCAGTAATGCGGGCGTATGCAAATTGATTTCTGTCGTTACGCCTAGCGGATGCGCCATGTCTGGCTCTTTGCCTTGCTTTAATGAAGCAATCGCGGCGGCGAGCATGTCGTTGTAGAGACTAAAGCCGATCTCCTGCATCTCACCACTCTGCGATTCACCTAACACTTCACCCGCGCCGCGAATCTCCAAATCGTGCATGGCGAGGAAGAAGCCGCTGCCTAACTGTTCCATCGCCTGAATTGCTTCGAGGCGTTTTTTCGCCTGTGCGGTAAGGCCTTCCATATTGTCCACCAGCAAATATGCATAAGCTTGATGGTGTGAGCGTCCGACGCGACCGCGCAACTGGTGCAACTGCGCGAGACCAAAGCGATCAGAGCGATTCATGATGATGGTATTAGCGGTCGGCACGTCGATGCCGGTTTCGATGATGGTGGTGCATAGCAACACGTTAAAGCGCTGGTGAGTAAAGTCGCGCATCACAGATTCAAGATCGCGTTCGCCCATCTGGCCGTGCGCCACGCGGATGCGTGCTTCTGGCAACAACGCTTCCAGCTTCTCATGCATGTTATTGATGGTGTCGACTTCATTGTGTAGGAAGTACACCTGACCACCGCGCTTAAGTTCGCGCAATACGGCTTCGCGAATAATGCCCTGACTGAAACTGCTGACGAAGGTTTTAATCGACAAGCGACGCTGCGGCGCAGTGGCGATCACCGAGAAATCACGCAGCCCTTCCAGCGACATTGCCAGCGTGCGTGGAATCGGTGTGGCGGTGAGCGTCAACACATCAACCTCGGCGCGCAGCGCTTTCAATCTTTCTTTTTGCTGCACGCCGAAGCGGTGCTCTTCATCCAAAATCACTAAACCTAAATTACTAAATTTCACATCTTTCTGAATCAGTTTATGCGTGCCAATCACAATATCCAGCTTGCCCTCTGCCAAATCTTGTAACGATTGCGTCACTTCTTTAGCGGAACGGAAGCGCGACAACTCAGCAATTTTGATCGGCCAGTCGGCAAAGCGATTAGAGAAATTTTGGAAGTGTTGTTCGGCCAGCAGCGTGGTAGGGACAAGCACTGCAACCTGCTTACCGTCCATCACCGCGACGAAAGCAGCGCGCAATGCGACTTCAGTTTTGCCAAAACCCACATCACCACAGATGAGCCGATCCATCGGCTTAACCGATTGCAAATCGAGCAGCACCGCTTCAATCGCAGCCGCTTGATCGGCCGTTTCTTCAAAACCAAATCCTGCAGAAAACGCTTCGTAATCGTGGTAAGTCAGCTTGAAGGCATGGCCTTTGCGCGTGGCGCGTTGTGCGTAGATGTTTAATAGCTCGGCCGCAGTGTCGCGCACTTGCAGCATGGCTCGGCGCTTGGCTTTATCCCATGTGCCGCTGCCCAACTTATGTAAGGGAGCAGCTTCTGGCGCACCACCGCTATAACGGCTGATGACATGCAGTTGCGACACCGGCACATAGAGCTTGTCTTCGCCCGCATACACCAACAACAGAAATTCGTTTTCACCTTCGCCGAGGTCGAGGTTCACTAAGCCGTGATAGCGCGCAATACCGTGCTGCTCATGCACCACCGGGTCGCCTGGCTTAAGCTCTGAGAGATCACGCAACATGCCTTCGACGTTGCTCTTCTTGGCCGCACGAGCAGCACGACTACGCGGTTGAGACGCATACAGCTCAGTCTCGGTAACGACCGCGAGCTTATCAGCAGTGAGCAGAAATCCGCTTTGCACCAGGGCTGTCGCCAGCATGAATTTTTCTTTGCTGGCGAGGAACGCGGCATAGTCTTCGCACACAGCGGGGGTAAGGCCATACTCTTTCAAGTAACCGGAAATTATTTCGCGACGACCGAGACTATCGGCGAGCAATAACACTCGTCCGGCATAACTTTTTATGAAACTCTCAAACGCCTGCGTGGGAATTTCCGCGCGGCGATCTACGGCGATATTGGGGATAGAGATGGTGGCGCAGGGGGTTAGATTTTTAGATTTAATCTCACCCGTCACCGCAGAAGCATCTGCGCGTAGGTCGGGATTTATCCCGACATTATTAATTGGCTGTCGGGATGAATCCCGACCTACGAAAACCGGTTGAAGTTCATGAACTGATAAAACTATATCCACCCGCGCAAATTCTTTCGCACGAATAAAAAACTGCTCTCCATCTAAAAATAATTCTTTTGTTTCCAGCAAGGGGCGCTGTGGATCGCCTCTTAATAAGTTGTAGCGCGAGGCCGTATCTTTGCTAAAGGTCGCAATCGCCTCATCCACATCATGATGCAAACAAAGCGTGGCGTTCTTTGGCAGGTAATCAAACAGTGTCGCCGTCTTATCAAAAAATAAGGGCAGGTAATATTCAATACCACTCGGCGCGATGCCTTTGCTTACATCTTTGTAAATGCGCGATTTAGATGGATCACCCTCAAAGCGATCACGAAAGCTTTGGCGAATATGCGCTTGGCCTTTTTAATCCATCGGAAACTCGCGCGCTGGCAGCATGCGAACTTCCGGCACGGGATACAAAGTGCGTTGCGTATCCACATCGAAGGTAGAAATCGTCTCGATTTCATCATCGAATAAATCAATGCGATACGGCAATACGCTACCCATTGCGAAGAGATCAACAATGCCGCCGCGTACGCAATACTCGCCCGGTGTCAGCACCTGTTGCACAAGAGCATATCCAGCAAATGTCAGTTTCTCGCGCAGGTCTTTTAGATTGAGTTTCTCGCCGCGTTTCAGAAAAAACGTGTAAGCCGCCAAGTGCTCAACAGGCGCCAAGGGATTCAAAGCTGTGGTAATCGGCACAATCACTACATCACACGCCGAGCTACGAATATGGTGCAGCGTCGCCAAACGTTCAGACACCAAATCTTGATGCGGAGAAAAATGATCGTAAGGTAAAGTTTCCCAGTCTGGCAGCAAATGCACGCGCAGCTGGGGATCAAAAAATGGAATCTCTTCTTTTAACCGCTGCGCATCTAAAGCACTGGCCGCGATCACCACCACAGGAGATTTCTCTACGGCAAGTTGCGCAATGGCTAACGCATCGGATGAACCTTGCAGCCCGCTATAACGCGGACGAGAGTGCTTGGAAGAAAACAGCATTACAAGTTGCGGTTCTTTTTAATCAGATCGTAAGCCAGTTGAATTTCTTTTGCCTGCTCAGTGGCCATAGCAACCATGTCCTCTGGCATACCCTGCCCCATCAATTTGTCTGGATGATATTGACTCATTAGCTTGCGATAAGCACGTTTAATTTCGGCATCGCTATTTTCTTTCGTCACGCCTAACGCCTTGTAAGCGTCATCCAATGATTCTGCTGTACTGACTTTGCCACCGGCAAAATGAGATTGGTTCAACACCATGTCGATCAAATGTTTTACCGCCGCCTGATCGTAACCCAAGTGCTTAGCAATATCAGTTAATGCGGCCTCTTCGGCAGGATGAAAGTGACCATCCACCAAGGCCATGACAATCAAATAAACCAACAACATCTGACGCAAATTTTGCGTGCGTCCGCACACCGACATAAACTTTTTGTAAGTTGGTTCAATATCAAAGTCGGAATCAGCGCCGCGCTTAAACAGGGCAATAGCTTGTAAGCGGTGATCTTGCGTCATGCCAAGCTTTTGCATGAATTGCTCAACGTGCTCGATCTCGTTTTGCGAAACATGGCCATCCGCTTTAGCGATGCGGCCCATTGAGATAAACACCGTTTCAAGAAGACTGCCTGACGTAGTGCGTTCTGCATCGGGTTCATGCTACCCGTGCCATAAATCCGCACACGATCAACAAACGAACCTACAAAAAAACCGAGCAGGCCGCCCCAAAAACCAAAGAGAATCGCACCGAGGATAATGCCAATAAGTTTAAACAAGACAGCTCCAAAATATGAATGGGTAAACAGTTCGCCAACGAAGGCGTTCATTATATCGGATTGCTAAGGGCTGGATTTTGGTGCTTGCGAATTTCAGAATGGACGAGTTACAAATATCTTCAAGCTTGGTAAAAAAATATTACTGAATATATTCAAATAGTTAAATATTAAAAACAAAAACAGCCGACAATTCTCACTGTCGGCTGTTTTTTTACTCAGGAAACTTAGCCACGCAACAGAGTCAAGACAGTGTTGGGTGATTGGTTCGCTTGAGCCAACATCGCAGTACCTGCTTGTTGCAAGATCTGTGCACGGGTCAACGCAGCAGTTTCTGCAGCAAAGTCAGTGTCCATGATCCGGCTACGCGCAGCCACTTGGTTTTCAGAAGCAATCTGCAAGTTCGAAATAACGGACTCGAAGCGAGATTGGATCGAACCGTAATTAGCGCGAGCACCCGCCACCGCTGCAATATCCACGTCCAATTTAGCGATTTCAGCTTGAGCAGTAGCAGAAGTATCACCCAAAGAAGTCGAAGTTGGCGCAATCGCAGCAGTAGTTGTCACCGTAATGTCGTCCACTCCGTTTACACTGTTTGCACCTACTTGGAATATCTGACTTACGTTCTGCGACAACAATTGAATGTTGTTGAACGAAGTACCGGCAACGATACGTGCGTTTTCTGCGTTCAGCTGGGTAAACTCAGCGTTAATCGCACCTACGTCAGAATTCGATGTCGCGTTCGCACCTTGCACTGCCAACTCACGCATACGCGCCATGTTATTTTGAATCGCACCTAATGCGCCTTCAGCAGTTTGAGCAAGTGAGATACCGTCGCTGGAGTTACGCACAGCTTGGTTCAGACCGCGAATTTGGCTTTCCATACGAGATGCAATCGCTAAACCAGCGGCATCGTCCTTGGCACTGTTCACACGCATAC
>JAUYFR010000209.1 GCA_030690855.1 Gallionellaceae bacterium | reverse complement strand
CGCGCAGGCACAGGCGGCGGCCGGTGAGCACGTCGGCCACCTGCTGGCGGGTGAAGTTGTTGGCGCGCGCCCATTCGGCCTGGCTGATGCCCGCCGCGAGCATTTCGCCGCGCACGCGGGCGATGGCGGCGGCGTCGATACCGTCGATGCGCGATGGTGGGTGTGGTAAGTGTTTTTTCATGGCAAAATGTGTCCTTTATTTAATCGGGTGATGGTCATGACTGATATTCCCACGATGATTTCGGCTTTCGGTGCTGCTGCAAGCGGACTCAAGACCACCGTAGAACTGGTTAAAAGTTTGCGCGCGGGTCCAACCCATACCCCACCCACACCTGAGCTTGTCGAGATGGCAGTCGAGAGCGTGACGGCGGCGGAGAAGACTTTGCTGGATTTCAAGGATCGCGCTTTCGCGCTCCAAGATAAAAATGCGGAACTCGAAAAGCGCATATTCGAACTGGAGAAGTTTCATACGGGAAATGAGGGCCTTGAGCTTCGCGTCATCGCTCCTGGCGCTTCCGCATTTATTGATAAGGCGGTTTCTCCACCATATACAAGCGCTGTCTGGTATTGCGCGCATTGCCTGAATAAAGGGGTAAAGTCTCCCTTCAATTTTGCGCAACGCGAGTTTCACTTCGATACCTTTCATTGCCCTGCGTGTTTGGCGGACATTAAAGTACCGAATGACCTCCGTGCTGAAGTCTTGACTACAGGGCGGGGACGTACCGACTTTCGAAGTTATTAAAGGGTTCATTTTTTTGTTTGGTTAAGTTGGCTAACGCCCGTTTTGCGTTTCGATGTGTGTCATTATGGTAACGATTTACTTACCTGTCAATAACTATTTGGTAATTATTTTATGACCATCGAAAATAGGTTAAAAGAAGAGCGCGAACGGCTTGGCTTAAGTCAACCTCGCTTTGGCGAACTTGCGGGATGCGTGAAGCAGACGGTGATTCAATGGGAAAAAGGCGCGAGTGCGCCTGATGCTGGGCAGCTAGCCGCCATCGCCGCCGCCGGTGCCGACGTGCTCTATATCCTCACCGGTTCGCGTGGTGGCACGGCCGCGCCGCCCGCGCTGAACCGCGAAGAAGCCGCGCTGCTGGACAACTACCGGCACTGCTCTACCGAGATGCAGCAGGCCGCCAAGGCGCAACTTGCTGCGATGGCGAAACCTAAAGGCGTGAAGAAGAATAAGGCGGCGTGATGGGGCTATTCAGTTTTCTCTTTGGCAATAAAACGATACCCAATAAAGAACGGGGAACTGCTGTCTTCCAATCGCCAGAAAAGAAAATCGGCAGCGTTGGCGGCATAACACTTACCTCTTCTCTGGTGGTGAAGCAATTTACCGAAGAAGAAACACGCGAAAATGCAAAAGAGAATCGCTGGTCTTATGAACCGGCATACCGACAAGTGATGGGAACGGTCGAGGCCGATCCAAAACAAATCAGCGCCATGTTTAATGAGCTGCTAGTCGCCTTTACGGCAGGAAGCCCACGCAGAGAATATGGCGTAGTTAAGCAATTTTTGCCGGATGGTACATGGCGATGGCCAGCCTACGATGCCTTTGTGTTACCTGATGCCGAAGCGTATTACCAGGAGTGTATGGATGAAATAAAAACCGCAAGCCTGTTTGATTTGCTGATGTGGCATAAAGCCCCTGAGCTGCGCGGTCTTTATACGGAAATGACCGCCGACAATCCGAAATTGACCTCAAGAAAAAAAGCGGATGTTTCAAATGCTCTGATTGCGGCCATTACAGAAAACCAGCATTTGGCATTAGTGCAGCGCTTGCGTGACAAGGCCATTGCCGAACTTGAGCTCCCCGGCACTCCTGACTACAAAGAGATGCGAGAGCTGTTATGCCGCCGCATATCTTCGATTGCCTACGAAACACATCGACGAAGCCAAAGAATGGAGCTCGCTAACCGCTATCCAATGTGGGAATTTTTTGTTATCGCAAATGACAGCACTCCCGAGGAATGCATAAAGCGAAAGGGAAAGCGGTTTAGGTACGACGACCTGATTTGGGATAACGTGCCATGTTCCAATCTACGATGTGGCTGCACTGCCCATACCGTATTTTAGCCCGGTAGGGTGGGCACGCCGTTGTGCCCACGCGGATAGAGGCCGCGTGGGCAGATAAGACCTTGCCCACCCGGAAATTTCAACCGAAGGAGAAATAGATGAAAGGCACGGTGATCGACGAAAATACGCTGAAGCTATTCTATTCGCAGATGGAGGCTTTGCACTGCGTGGTGATTGCGCTGCAAAGCACGGGGGCGCTCAATGAAGCAGCTTTGACGTATGTTCTGGAAGCACGATTGAAGGGACGCCCTGCCGATGATTTGACTGCGCTGGGGATAGCGATGCTGCTAGGTAAATTAGACGGGCAGAAGAAACCACCTCAACTCCAACTGATTCAAGGTGGGCGCTCAGATCCTGATAAGTCATAAAATTGCTTTCGGCAAGTATTTGATCTAATGTTTTCATGCCTGCACCTTACGCGGGCGCGCGGTGCGAGTTAAGGCGGAACGGGTTCCGGTTTTTAATAGGAGATCAGCACTTAACGGCCACCCATTAAGCGGCGCATCCCATCCGTGTTGATGCTGGCGTGGTAGGCCAGCATCAACACTTCGTCTTGCACGATTAACGCGTCGTTTCCCTCGTACCCTTCACCCGCGATTTCCTTCTGCAAAAAATCCAGCGTCCGCTTGGCGATCTCTAATTTTTTTTGCTCCGTAATAACTGCGCTCATAGTCTTATCCTTTTAATGGCTGGCGCAAGGCTTTGCGCCGCACTAAATATGCTACGCGCTAACCGCATTGGCCTCACACCGGAAGCCCTTCCGCCTTAACCGCTCTCCCGCGCGCGCGTAACTTGCGCGGCGTGAGCAGAACTCAAAAAACATGCGGCACATGTGTGTACTGGGTACTTTATACCAACCCGGCGATGAACACGCTTGGCCGTTGCCCTGATCTCAAGTTGGGTCAGGAAACCGTTGAGGAAACTGCTTGCGTTTTACAACCGATCAAATGGAGTAAACGTGCGCCACTACCTTGCTAAATTACCCCGCTTCACCACGCTGGTGATCCTGACTCTAATCCTATTGGCATTCCTAGCCTATACGCAGCCGCAACTGATTGGTGATGACATCAACAAAGTTTCCCTAGCCACGCTTGGCGCATTGCTGGGATTTTGGGTTGATTCTATTGCGCTGCCATACGCCCGCCCCGATGGCTATCTGATCACTTTGGATTGGCGCAAAGTTGCCAAGCGCGAAGGTGCTGCCGACTTCCCCGTAGCCCAAGGCTATGAGCTGGTGTTTGCGTTGAGCTGCATTCGTAGATTGCTGGCGATGGGATTCGGCATGTTGGTACTTGGGATGGCGGGCTGATGCGTATCTCTCGTAAAACCTCCCGTATCGCGCTCATTGTTGCGCTGATATTGATTCTGCTACCGTTGTTGGCGCTGGCCGACAATACGCCAGCGAGCGGTACAACTGCTGATTCTGTGCTGATGCGCTTTGCGCCGCACGCAGTGCCACGCGCCGCGCTCAAATATAAACGCGATCTGATCCGCAATGCACGCTATGTGTGGGGGCTGGATGCCCCCATCGCTGTACTTGCCGCACAGATACATCAAGAGAGCGGATGGAATTCAAACGCAAAATCAGTCTTCGCCAGTGGGCTTACTCAGTTCACACCGGACACCGCAGAGTGGATCAGCGGCATACATCCCAAAGACCTTGGCGAAAACAATCCGCTCAGCCCCAAGTGGGCGCTGCGTGCGCAGTCTATCTACGTCAAGCAGCTCTACGACAATTCCGATGCGGCCACATCCTGCGATCAGATGTGGAAGGCGCTATGGAAATATAACGGCGGCGCAGGGTGGGTGGTACGTGATGAACGGCTTGCTGCCAAGCATGGCGCGAATGTACGCATCGCCAAAGAGGTAGAGCCATTTAATGCTGGCAGAAACCCCGCGATGTTCAAAGAGAACCGCGATTACTCGCGCGTGATCTTGATCAAGTGGCAACCGACCTATGTGGCATGGGGAGGTGAAATCAAATGTTCCTAACCACTATTCCTTGGCAAGGCCGTGCCCTGATCGTGATGCTGCTTGTGATAGCTGGTATCGCCTTTGGCCTTGTCGCTGGTCTTTCCTATGAGTCGAACCGCCGCGATGCTCAAGAGCTTAAGGCTGTGCGTGCCGGAGAGGATCGCTTTATGCGTGCGCTGGCAAATGGTCGCGCACATGCGATCAATGAAATCGAGTGGCGCAATAAGGCGCGAATCTATTACCGCAACTGGCAAGAAAGGCTCAAACATGTACCAGACAACGAACTCGCGCAATGCCATCAATCGCAGCAGTCTCAGCCTGCTGCTGCCCCTACAGTGCTGCTTAGTGCTCTTTGGATCAGGCTGTACAACTCAGCATGGAATCCCGCCGTCGACGGGCAAGGCGATATCAGCGGAGCTGAAAGTGAAGTCGGCGAAACCGATACCGCTACGCCCCGCGAAATCCTCGATAACGTCGCAGAAAATGCCCGGCTCTGCGGCGAAGATCGCAAACGACTCGACGAATTGATTGACCACTTGAACGAAGTTGAGGCGATGAAGTGAGCGGCGGATATGTGCAATGCCCGAACCCGGATTGCCGGATTTGGCAGCTTTCACATTATCGCTGCACTTGGTACGGACACAAACTATGACAGATCAAATTGACCAAGCTCAGGAACATGAGCAAATGCGCCGCGATATTGCATTGCGCGAGCAGGCATTAAAACCAAAGATGCCCTACACAGGCCAGTGCTACAACTGTGAGGCAGAAATTAAACGGGGTTGTTTTTGTGATGCGGATTGCCGTGATGATTATGAGCGACGCGAGAAACTGAAAGTTAAATATGCAAATGCAAATTGAGTTTTGGCAACTGGTGACAGGTGTCGCATCAACAATAGTCGCCTTCGCGCTGATGGTGTGGGCATTTGGCACGATCTTGGTAAAGCAATTTAAGACTCAGCTTGATCATCGCTTTACGGCGATTCAGAGCGATCTAACTAAGCGCGCAAACGAAGAAGAAGAGGTCGCTAAACAGT
>JAUYFR010000202.1 GCA_030690855.1 Gallionellaceae bacterium | reverse complement strand
CAACACGTCGTCCAAATTTTTAACTTCATGTGATGAAACTTTATCCAGCACATCTGCAATCAAACGCGGAATATCGAGGAAGGCAATGCGTTGATTAAGAAAGGCATCCACCGCCACTTCATTGGCGGCGTTCATCAAAGCAGGTGCTGTACCGCCAGCGCGTAAAGCGCGATAAGCTAATGCCAAGCAAGGAAAACGCTCGAAGTCGGGCTCCACAAAATCGAGTCGCGCAATCTTAAATAAATCTAAAGGGGCGACACCCGCATCAATCCGCTCTGGGTAAGCCAAACCATAAGCAATCGGCGTGCGCATATCCGGGTTACCCAACTGCGCCAGCACCGAACCATCAACATACTGCACCATCGAGTGAATTACGCTCTGCGGATGGACCACCACTTGGATCGCATCGGCGGGTGCATTGAATAGCCAGTGTGCCTCGATCACCTCCAAACCCTTGTTCATCATGGTGGCGGAATCAACAGAAATTTTCCGCCCCATGCTCCAGTTAGGGTGGGCGCAGGCTTGATCTGGCGTAACTTGCTGTAAGTCACTTAACGGCGTGTTGCGAAACGGGCCACCCGAAGCGGTGAGTAAAATTTTGCTGACGCCACCTGCGCTTAAATCACCTGAGTATTGATTGGGCAAGGCCTGAAAAATGGCGTTGTGCTCACTGTCGATCGGCAAAAGCGCTGAGCCACTTTGCTTTACCGCATCCATGAAAATACGCCCTGCCATCACCAACGTTTCTTTGTTCGCCAACAGAATTCGCTTGCCTGCACGCGCCGCCGCCAAAGTCGGGCGCAATCCTGCTGCACCCACAATCGCTGCCATAACCGCATCCACTTCAGGTGCGGCTGAAACTTGCTCCAGCGCGTCGATGCCGCAGAGGGTTTCTATTTTTAGTCCAGCAGATTTAATTTTTTGCGCGAGACGAGTTGCCGCCGCTTCGTCCATCATCACCGCAAATTTTGGATTGAATTGGCGGCATTGCTCGAACAACAATTCATCTTGCTGTGACGCAGTGAGTGCGAATATTTGATAGCGCTCAGGATGGCGCGCGATCACGTCGAGCGTGCTTTTGCCGATGCTACCTGTTGAACCCAATACGGTGATTAACTGACACTTATGCATTAATTTAATAACTATTTGATTATATTGAGTTATATTATTTTCAGGGAAGCTGCTTTATTGGCCTAGTTTCTCAAATACCAGCGCGATTGCGGCAAAGGGTAGCGTTGAAGTCAGCGCATCAATACGATCTAGCAAGCCACCGTGCCCGGGCAATAACGCACCGCTATCTTTAACCCCTGCCTGACGTTTAACGGCCGATTCAAACAAATCGCCAATCACGGCCAAACCCACATACCACCACGAAGCGATGATGATGCCCGGAAACACGGGATACGTTTTGAATAAACCCGCGCCCCAACCTACCGATAGCACGTAAATCGAAACGACGATCAAGGCACCGAATACGCCTTCCCAAGTTTTACCTGGGCTGATCGCCGGTGCTAATTTATTTTTACCGAAGCGCTTTCCTGAAAAATAAGCCGCAATATCCGCCACCCAAACCAGCGACATCGCGCCCAACAGCAACCACGGGCTGAAATCGCGCAAGTCGATCATCGCTAAACCAGTCGGCAATAACACGGCCCAACCCACCGCGCCCATCAGCCATTTATTCTTTGGTTTCCAACTTGCGATCATCCATGCGGGCACAACGATCACCCATAAAAAAATCGCGATGGCGTACCAAAGTAAGTGGTGCAACAACACATACTGAGCTAATGCGCCAGCGTCAAACCATTGCATCGCCGCCATCATGCCAGCGGTGGCAACACAATACACAGTGGCTGCGTGGCCTGACATATTGGATAAGCGCGCCCACTCTACCGCCCCTTGCCAAATCATCACTAAAATCAAAACTGACCAAGCGAGTGCTGGCAAAGCAAACACTGCCGCTAAAAATAAAATGAGCAGAATGATTGCCGTAATGACACGTTGCTTAAGCATCGGGTTTACTTTCGGTAAGTTGCTCGCTGGTGCGCCCAAAGCGACGTTCGCGTTTTTGATAAGATTGAATCGCCACTTCTAGCTCGGCACGATCAAAAGCGGGCCACAAAGTGTCAGTGAAATACAGCTCGGTATAGGCTAATTGCCACAGTAGGAAATTACTAATGCGCTGTTCACCACCGGTGCGAATAAATAAATCTGGCTCCGGCGCATAGTGCATCGAAAGATAAGGCCCTAATTCTTCTTCTTCAAAAGCAGTTGCGCGTTCTGGATGAGCTCGGCTCAAGGTGTGCATCGCCTGCATGATGTCCCAGCGACCACCATAGTTTGCGGCAATGGTCAGCGTTAAACCATCATTGCTCGCAGTAAGTTGCTCAGCCTCGGCGATATATTTTTGGAGTTGTTCGTCAAAACGAGTGCGATCACCGATGATTATAAGACGCACATTATTTTTGTGCAGATTGCTAACTTCGCGTTCCAACATTTTAACGAAAAGCTGCATCAAAA
>JAUYFR010000197.1 GCA_030690855.1 Gallionellaceae bacterium | reverse complement strand
CAACATGGAATACACCACGTTGCGCATGATGGTTGGCACATCGCGCCCGCTGTGCTGATGCGGTGCCGCGCGCAATTCAATAGGTCGGCTCATGCCGTTTTACCTCTCTGCTTGAGAAAAGACTTGGCGATACGGAATTGTTGCACAAGGGGAATATGTGAGGGGCACACATAACTGCAACAACCGCATTCAAAACATTCGCCAAGTAAAAATTGTTCTGCCATCACATCGTATTCACGCTTGGCGGCCAGCAATCCCATTTGCGTTGGATTAAGTTTTTTGGGGCAGACATTCACGCACTCACCACAATGAATACAAGGGTAGATGTGCGGAGGTGCCGCCTCTTTCTTTCCGAATGCCAGCACACCACAGACCCCTTTAGTGACGGGCACGTCCAAGGATGGAATGGTCGTACCCATCATCGGGCCGCCCAGAATCACTTCACTTGCTGTGCTGCGTGCACCAACGTATTCCAACACGAAACGCAAAGGCGTACCGAGTGGCACGATGTAGTTACCGGGGCGAGCAACCGTCGGGCCAGCAATGGTGATAATGCGCTCGGTCATCCCTTCGCCCAGCGGCAACAAGCGCCCGACATAGGCCAGCGTCATCACATTATTCATAATCACGCCAACCGAGGAACTGCGTTTTCCGGCGGGGACTTCGCGCCCCAGCAGTGCAGTGATAAGCGTTTCTGCCGCGCCCTGCGGGTATTTGGTTTCGAGCACATGCACGGAAACAGAGCCATCTTCAGGAAGCGCTGCTTGAAGTGCCGCAACCGCATCCATTTTGTTATCTTCCACGCCGATAATCGCACGTGGCGCACCGCAAACACGGCGGGCATATTTAATGCCCGCCATGATGTCTTTTGCGCGTTCCACCATAATGCGGTGATCGCAAGTTAAAAAAGGTTCGCACTCCGCGCCGTTCACAATCAGTGTGTCAATCGTTGTACCTTCAGGCGGAATCAGCTTGGCGTGCGTAGGGAAAGTTGCCCCACCCTTACCCGCCACGCCGATCTCTTGCATCACCAACGCCAACTCTCTGCCGCGTAAGTTTTCGAGCTTATGCTGGTTACGAATTTGCACTTCTTGACTATCCGCCTCATACACACGGATAACAATGCACATCTCCATCTCGCCGTTATCTGCGGGCATCGGCTCTAACGCCTCAACCACGCCCGTTGCTGGTGCGTGAATAGGTAATGAGAAAAAACCATCGGCCCGTGCAATGACTTGTCCACGCAAAACTTCTTGCCCCACTTTAACAATCGCAATTGCCGGTTTTCCGATGTGCTGTTCCAGCGACACATACAGCTTAGGCGCAAAGGGAAAACGATAAATCGGCAGATGGCCGGTCTCTTTGTGATAGACCGGATGAATGCCGTGTTCAAAGGTCGCCACGCGATTTAAAAAAGGGAATTGCATTTTTAGTTAAATTTCGCCGCGCGTTGTTTAAGTTTCTCGATATTCGCCTCACTCATATTCCAAGGCGTACCCGGATGAATGATGCCCGCCGTACACTTTTCCGCTGCTTTAACAATATCTAAATAATTGCCCGCTTTGGGATTAATAATCACCGCTTTCTTTTGCTCGTTGTAAGCAAATATTTTCGGATTGATGTTGGTGCATTCGTCACACGCCGTGCATTCCGGCGTATCAATAAATACCGCTTCGTAATCTGCCGCATTGGTTGCCGATGGCACTTGCACAAGCGCAGGCGAACTTGAAGATGACGCAGTCACACCTGATGACAACATCTGAATCAACTCTTGCCGCACACGATTCGCAATGGCTTCTTCGTTCGATGAAACACGACCTACTCCGGTGACATCTTTCATCTGTTGCCAGAAGCGCAAACGCTCTTCGCAGGACAGCACCATCTCTTTGGAAACCAACACCCGTAGCAGACGATTCTTTTTATCCACCGTCCAGATAAAAGGGAATTTACCATCGCGCTCGTCTTCCGATAACTGCAAGAATTCGCCTAACAACACCATGTCGTCATTCCACGTTTCAGATGGCGCTTTTTTGAACTGTTTGGCAAAGCGGCCTTCGCTCAAAGCGAAATCGGCGAAGGTCATCGCCAAACTCATACTGTTTTTATTGCCAGCTTCATCCACATATTCCAAGTTGTAGCTCGGCCAATCGGCATCCAACAACGGGTTACCTTCCAGCGTAGCGCATTCGCTGAAAGTCACGCCCGCATCAGGATCAAAACGGAACAGTGGAAAAGCGCGCGACTCCACCGCCATTTTGCTTTGCACCACCGCACTGTTGTCACCCACGCCATGCTCTGGCGGACACACTGCATAAATATTGAACAACGCAGGACGACGACTATTGAGGCCGTCAATAAATCCTTCCAGCAGATGCGTGGTATTGGACAGCGCACTTTGCAAAATGAATGAGGTGCGATGCGCCATACCAATCAAACTGATTTCTTTTCGGCTTTCGGTTTTGCCATGTTGGCTTGCGCCATACGGCGACATATCCGCCACCTGCCCGATAAAGCCGGAAGTGCAAGCCTGTCCACCGGTGTTTGAATACACCTGTGTGTCCACGATTAGCACTTTGATCGGCTTACCGGACATCAAGGCACGCGATAAGTTTTGGAAGCCAATGTCGAACATCGCTCCATCGCCACCCATCGCTACGACAGGTGGGCACAAATGAAACTCTTCATCGGATAGTTGCTCCCAATTAAAGTGGGCAAAAAACTTGTCGTGATCTTCGGGCAAATAACCTCCTGCCAACTCAATCTCGGCTTGGCGTACCGTTTTAAATCCCTCAACCATCTTCGCCATGTGGCCTTCGAATACACCCATCGCCACAGAAGGCGAGTCTTGGAACAAATGCGATGTCCACGGGAAGGGATAAGGATTGAACGGGTAAGTCGAAGCCCACACCGAGGTGCAACCCGTCGAGTTGATGATGCCCATCTCGGCACGACCTTGCTTGGTCGGACCTTCCAAATAACGCCAGCGCAAGTCTTTCAACTTTTCCAACATCTGTGTCACGCGCTTCAACCATTGCGGATCAATCGGCTCAGCGGGATGTCTCGCCAACAAAGTTTCAGTAAGTTTGGCCAACGTTAAATCGTGGCCGCTGTAATTGGCGATTGCCTCCATCAGTCCATCGGTATCGGCGAGGTTGACCTTGCTACCTAAGCGCAAACGAATGTGATTTTCTAAATTAGTAATCAGCGTTTCTAGTTTCGCCAAGAATGTTTTCACACGTGGCTGCATCAATGCAGTCACCGTCGCGGTGAACAAATGAATTGTGCCTTTCTCGCCACAACCCAAACATGCACCATCTCCACTCGCCAGTGATTGGTAGTTATGTTTGTCCAACAGCAAAGTTTCCAGTGCGCCGACTTTTTCATCGAGGTCATCGATGCGGCTAAATTGCGCAGGCGTAGTCGGGAGATCCAACCAGAAGCTCCAGTCGTCGCGCATGGTTTCGATGGCCTCATTGGTCTGTGTCTCCATGGTCAACGCGTTATCGGCACACACCTCTACGCAAATCGCGCAGCCTTTGCAGGTATAAGGATTGACGGTGATGGAGAACAACCCGCCACTACCTTTTTCTTTCTTCTCTTTTTGTGTCCAGTAAGGCTTGGTCGTGGCGAATTTAAAGTTACCAATACCCTCGCGCAACAGATTCAATTCCGCTTCTAAACGTGAGCGGTCATCACCTTGCGTAGGATCTTCCGCAAACGCTTCAGTAATGGCATTCGCCAGCAACGCGCTGACATCTAAGCCATCTTTATCCAACGAGGCGCGCAATTTCTTTTCAATCGTGCGACTGAATTTACGCAGAAAACGTGTTGGGCGGCCACTGATCTCGATCTTCTGAATCACACTATTCAACACATCACTTGGCGTGCTGACTAAACCTGGAATCGCGCTATCAGGGCATTGCGTGAAGCATTCGCCACAGGCAGTGCAATTTTCTGCAACCCATTTCGGATACTCGAAACGCACACCCGTCATATCGCGATACACACCGGTCACCGCCGGAATGACTGACATTCCCATAAAAGGATCAACCAGATTATCCGAACCTTGGCCCTTCATATAAAAACTACCGGTTTGTTCCCAGAAACGATGTACATCGGAGAGCCCGCCATTACCTTCTGGGAGCTGTTTCAGCATCACCGGAATTGAGGGTGCTGCTTTCAACGCCCCTTTGGCACGCTGCCCGACTTTCATTTCTAACGCATTGATTTCATTGAGTTCTTCGTAACCACGACGCACCACGCGCAAGTTATCTTCAACGATACGCTTACCTTTTTTGCCGAACTTCGATTCCAACTGATTTTCAATCGCTTTGAACAGCGTTTCTTCGCTCAATCCCGCCCGATCTTTCACATCAGAAGCATGGAAAAACGCGCCTTGAAACGCATTACCCTGCATACGCAATTGCAAGTCTGGGTTGCTGGATTCCGCACGGGCAATTTTGAATGCATCGAGATAGGAGACGCGAATCTTGTGATCGACAATGTACTGCTGAGTACGCACGGGAAAGGTCTCCCACACCGCTTCGGCTGATTCCAGATTACTTTGAATGATGAACACGCCGCCATCATTGAGGCCTTCAAGTGCATTGGTGTGCAGGAATACTTGTGGGTCAGGAGAGAGCACCACATCCACGCGGGTGTATTCACAGTTAATGCGAATCGGCTCAGGCGCAGCAGAAAGATAATATGTCGTGGGCTGGCCTTTTTTCTCCGAACCATATTTTGGATTCGCTTTGATATCCCACCCCAGCAATTCAAACAAAGTCATTGCCAAATTTTTGCCGGTGGTCACTGCGCCCCATCCGCCAATGGAGTGCATGCGCACAGCGATGGCATTTTTCGGTAACAGATTCGGATTTTCGCTACCACGCAAAGCCATATCTTTGATACCGGGATAGGCGGCTTGCAATTCTTGCTGGCGAATTTCTTGTTTCGGATTGGCGGATTCATCGCGCACAAAATCAACCGACAAATAATAGAACTTACGACGAGAGGCGCCCGGCAACATATTCTCAATCGCAGCAATCAACCCTTCTGGTTGCAGGTCACGCGAACCAAGGCCGTAGCAACCGGAATACAACGTCGGCATGTCTTTAGTGTGTTCATACTTGGCATAATCTTCGTAGCATTCTTCACGTGCATTCTCAGCACATTTTGAAATCGTAGAGCGCACTTCGCGCATCAGAGGCAAATCTTCCGACAACGGTTGATCGGTGCGCTCTAGCACCGCTACCCCTTTTTTACCTTTCAGCACATGCCCCAATAGATCCCCAGGGAAGGGGCGGAACATAGTGATATTCACTACGCCCACTTTAATCTTGCGATTGTCGCGCAACCAATCCGCTACGGCGGCAGCCTGCACGGTCATACTGCCCTGTCCCAAAATAAGGTAATCAGCGTCATCACAACGATAAGTGTCGATGCGGTTATAGCGACGGCCTGTCAGTGCATGAAACTCTTCTGCGCACTGATTAAACAGCGCAGGGATATGCTCAAAAAAATAAGGGCGCTGCGCCGCAACCGCCTGCATGTACGCATCTTGGTTAGCAACCACGCCGGTCATCATTGGGTTATCGACATCCCATGTTGAAGGCACACGACGGCGCTTAGGGCCATACAACATTTTTTGTGCGGGCGTTGGTGTGTCGATAAGGTCATCGGCATCACCCAAAAATTCGGCGATCAATTCTTTTTCCGGCACCATCATTGGCTCAATCAAATGCGTGGTGAGAAAACCATCTTGCGCCACCATCGCCGGTGTCAGCGCAAGTTCAGCCGTCTTACGCGCGATCATATTGAGGTCGGCGGCCTCTTGTCCATTCTTAGCAAACACTTGGATAAAACCCGTGTCATCAGCACAGTGGTAGTCGTCGTGCGCACAATGCACATTGAGCGAGGCTTTGGTGATGGCACGACAACCGAGATTCAGTACATAGGGCAAACGCTTACCCACTGCGGCATACAACGATTCGTGCATGAAGGCCAAGCCTTGTGAGGAAGTGAAATTCACTGCGCGTAAACCCGTCATCGACAGACCCGCTGTTACCCCCGCCGCCGCGTGTTCAGATTCCGGCTCAACAAAAATCAGCGGTTTGCCTGCGGCGTTTAGATGCCCCTTGGCAACTTCTTCCGCCCAGTATTCGCCCATCTGCGTAGAAGGCGTAATGGGATAAGCACCCGCCCCCTGCGAGGCTTCGCGCTCCACCATGATGATCGCAGTATTGCCATCAATCGCATCGCGCACGCCGGGATATTTGAATTGCACGGCTTCTGTTTCCGTCGCGGCTCCAAGTATTTGTTTGATTTTGTTAAGCATGACTTCTCCTTTTTTTGGGGGCTTCTATGAATTCAAAGTTCTGATGAAACCACTAGCCAATCCACAAAGCCAGCGAGCTGGCAAGTGGCTGGTTATAAGCAAGACAAGGCGCGAACGAAAAATTGCGACGCAGCATATTGTTGATATGTAAGGAGCAATTTTTTGTGAGCAACGCAGTATTGCGACGAAATTTGGATTCATAGAAGTCCCCCTAAGCTTCTGCAAAGACAGGTAACGGTTCGATACGAATGATTTTTTTTGCGGCCTTGCCCTTGATGATTTGATCACCCTCAAGCCACACGATGGCGCCCGTTGGGCAGCGTTCTACCGCGTCGCTTTTTGCGAACTCATTTTGTGCGTAGTCAATCACGGCAAGTTTATTGTTGATACTGATCAGCCCAGGAGCGGCGTCAACGACACAACGCTCGCAGGCCGTGCAGGCCACTTCGCAGGCGGCTTCGGCAATGTCGCCATCGGACTCATTGCGGCAAGCCATCCATAATTTGTGGGAGATGCCATGCAAGGAAAATAAATTCTTAGGACACACATCAACGCAGTCGCCACACGCTGTGCATTTAGCGGTATCAACAACAGGAAGACCGTGCCGATCCATCGTGATGGCATCGAAGTCGCACACATCAGCACAATCGCCTAACCCCAAACATCCCCACGTGCAACTCTCGCCACCACCCGCCACTGCGGCAGCGGCACAAGAGCCCAGCCCGTCATAGTGAGCACGCATCTTGGCGACATGACTACCTCCGGCACAAGCGAGGCGAGCAGTCACTTTTTCAACATCGCCCATAGCAACACCAAGCAACTCAGCAATGGATTGATTTTGTTCCGGCGCATTGACGGTGCAGCGTGCGGGTTCGATAGTTCCGCCTACCACTTGTTCGGCAAAGTTGCGGCAGCCCGCTGTGCCACAGGCTCCGCAATTTGAGTGAGGGAGCATTTCCTCAACATCCGCGATGCGTGGATCTTCATAAACATAGAGACGTTTGCTGGCGATAGCCAAGAGCAATGCCAATAGCCCGCCCAAACCGGCCATAAATGCCCCCGTGACCAACATGCTGTATGCAGTCTCCATATCATCCCCAATTTACGTACACAGATTTTTACTACTGCGCGACTCATCACGTACAAGGCTGATTTGGAACGCCCTTTATTCAGCAATGTTTATATTGTGGAACGCAGACTAAACCAAGAAATCATTATTTCCTTAATCAATTGTTTCAATCATAATTATTAACAAATCGAATAATGGATTTTTACCGAAGGAGATCGACATGCCCAATGAAAAGCAAAACTACTATAAAAACAATAGATTGAAGCAAATGCGCGCATTTTGCGAGGTGGTGAGGTCTGGCAATATCACCTTAGCCGCGCAAAAGCTTTTTTTGAGTCAGCCTTCGGTTACGCTACAACTTCAGGCGATGGAGCGCGAACTCGGCGTCACCGTTTTTGAGCGACGAGGGCCTGTGCTGAAATTGACGCCCGATGGCGAGGCTTTGTATGCACTAGCCAAACCGCTAGTCGAGGGCATTGATAGCTTGGAAGAAAATTTTGCCGCACAACACGGCAAGCTCGATTCTGGCGAATTAAATATCGGCGCGGGCGAATCTACGATTTTGTATATTTTGCCGGAAGCGGTGCGGCGTTTTGTTAGCGCTCACCCTGGCATTCAACTGAAGATTCACAACGAGACGGGGCGCGATGGCCTGAAAATGTTGCGTGACGATGACATCGATCTTGTTGTCGGCTCGATGCTGGATGTGCCAGATGACATCACCTATCAACCCGTGGTCACCTTCGACCCCGTTCTGATTGCGCCACTAGGCCACCCACTTTCACTTGAACCTGAAGTAACGTTAGAGAAGATCAGTCAGTACGGCCTGATTTTGCCACCACGCCATCTCTCCACTTGGCGCATGGTGAAATACGTATTCCAACAACACAATTTAACTTTTACCGTCACGCTGGAGGCGGGCGGTTGGGAAGTGATTAAAAAATATGTGGAACTAGGAATGGGAATTTCGATCGTGACGGACATCTGCATGACAGGCTGCGAGCGATTGGTGCGCATTCCCCTCAAGCAACATTTTCCGCAACGGGGTTATGGCTTAGTGCTACGCAAGGGCAGACATCTTTCACCTCAAGCGCGGCGCTTCGTGGAGATACTGTACGAAGTTTACGGCATTGACGGAACGACTCCCGAAGTTAGTGATCGAGGTTCAATTCCTGCATGAGTTGAACTGCAAGCTCTTCGATTGAGCGTGAGGTTGTTTCAAACCACTTGATACCTTCGCGGCGCATCATGCGTTCGGCGGCGGCAACTTCATAGCGGCAATTTTCCAAAGAGGAATATTTACTATTTGGACGACGTTCATTGCGAATGCGGTGTAGCTGCTCCGGCGCAATCGTTAAACCAAAAAGTTTGCTGCGATATTGCAACAATCTTGACGGCAACTCATTGCGCTCAAAGTCTTCTGGGATAAGCGGATAGTTCGCCGCCTTTAACGAAAACTGCAAGGAGAGATACAGACTGGTTGGCGTTTTTCCACTACGCGAAACCCCCACCAAAATAATATCCGCGCTTTTTAAATCTGCATCGGACACACCATCATCATGCGCCAATGCAAAATTCATCGCGGCGATGCGCTTGTCGTATTGTGGATGTGCTTGGCTATGCGAACGCCCAACGGCACGTGAGTAACGCGCCCCAAGTTGCTCTTCTAAAGGCGCAATGAAGGAGTCGAACAAATCAATAAAATAGGCTTGCCCCAGATGAATCAACGCACTGATTTCTTTATTCGTTACCGTCATGATGACGATAGGTGTTACGCCTTCGCTTTCATACAACTCGTTAATTCGCGATAAACACTCTTGCGCTTTATCCATCGTATCCAAAAATGGAAAACGGATTGCACGAAACTCGATGCCATCAAATTGCGCAAGCAAACCATGCCCCAGGGTCTCGACGGTAATGCCGGTGCCATCTGAAACATAGATTACAGTGCGCTTTGAAGCATCCATCACAAGTTTACACTTTAAGTTTTATATCAATCAAAAACTAGAACGGGATGTCGTCGTCGAAATTATCGAAGTTGCCTTTGCTTGCCGGTGCACCCGATGGCTTAGCCGCTGGTGCACTACGTGCAGGAGCAGCCGATTGATTTTCCACTACTTCAAAACTCCCTGAACTCGACTTACCACCCAGCATGGTCATTTCATTCACCACAATTTCAGTGGTGTAACGATCCTTGCCCTCTTTGTCTTGCCACTTGCGAGTTTGGATGCGACCTTCGGCATAAATCATCGAGCCTTTTTTCAAATA
>JAUYFR010000191.1 GCA_030690855.1 Gallionellaceae bacterium | reverse complement strand
TGCGCATCGCCTTCGACGGCGATGCGGTGCTGTTTTCAGATGAATCTGAGCGCATCTACAAACGCGATGGGCTGGATGCGTTTGAAAACAATGAGACGCTTGCAGCCAAGCAGCCGTTACCCGGAGGACCGTTTAAGAATTTCCTCGCCATGCTGCACCGAATTCAACTGGACTACCCGGCAGACACTTCGCCCATCCGCACCGCGCTCATCACTGCACGAGGTGCGCCTGCTCACGAACGGGTGATTCGCACCCTGCGCGCTTGGAATATCCGCATCGACGAAGCGCTATTCCTCGGCGGCATGGATAAAGGTGCATTCCTGAAAGCCTTCGGTGCGGATATTTTCTTTGACGATCAGCAGAAGCATTGCGAGTCCGCCCGCCAGCATGTGGCGACAGGGCATGTCCCGCACGGGGTGGCTAACGAATAAACGGTAATGATTTTTACTTGAGTGCGAAGCAGTTGATAAATGTTATGGTTTTGCCAGATAACGGCCAGTGACGACTGGCTCAAAGTGGCCGCTCCCAAACGCTAATCAATCCGCCGCAAGCAACGAAACAAGGGATCGGGGTCAGGTTCGCAATGATTCCTACGCCGCCTTCCGCCCTAGCCCCTCGGCCACAAATGCCAACACCAACATATTCAAGCTAACGCCCTCCGCCTTGGCACGCTCGGCCAATTTGGCGTGGACCGACTTAGGTAAGCGCGTAACGAATTTACCGGAAACGTCCGGCACGGTGTCGGGACGATAGAACGGTGCAGGAATTTCCTTGCTTGCATCCTTGCGTGCGGACACCCAAGCTTTGAATGCATCTTTGCCGTTGGTTACCGCCTCGGCTTCGGTTGCGCCATCCGACATGCAGCCCGGGAGGTCGGGGAAGGTGATCAGGAATCCGCCACCATCTTCTTTTGGTAGTTGGCTGATGACATGAGAATAAGCCTCGAACGGATAGGGCGGCTTAGCAGTTTTAATTTTCTTGATGGTCGCAGTGGTCATTTCTTTAACTCCTTTACGGCATCCACCAGTAACAAAAACTGGCGGATATACACAGGTTTGATGGGGCGATGCGCGGGCACGGTGACATCTATTTCCACACCGGGGAATCCAAACACATGATGGCTACCGCCGTTGTTGCGACATTCGATGTCGAACTGCTTGGCGACAACCAGTAAGTCATCTATGCGCCAATCACGCGGATTGTTGCGCATGGCATCGAGTAGTTTGGCTCGCTTATTCATGGCTGAATAGTATCTTATCTGGTACTACGCATCAAGCTCCGCCCGCTTAGAAAAAAATACAGGTTTATCAATATAAACAATATGTTATATTTAATCAGCTAAACTCTTTAACAATAAACTGCTGCCGACGACTAATGGGTAGCAGCTCGTCCAAGCCTTTTAACTTAGCTGCCCAATGTGCTTCGCTATCGTCTGTTTCAGGGATTTTTTCAAACCCCACAATCTCATCTTTAGCAATCAAACAATTACGGTGAATGCGGATAAAGCGCGTCGCGAATTCTTTTTCTAAGGAGATCAGTGATTCCTCAATCAGATACTCGTGAGTGAGTGTGCGCACGGTGATGTATTTCAATTCGGCGCGCAAGTAGAGCACCTGCTCAATCGGCACTAAAACGATTTTACCGCGCTCGTGAATTGCAAGATTTTTGCGCGGCTCTGGTGTGAGCTCTTGCAACACTTCACTACGCACCGGTACCGCCGCGCGCGCACGCGTCAACGCCTCGAACAGCCGCCCCAGCCGAATGGGCTTTAGCAGGTAATCAATCGCGCGCTCTTCAAACGCCTTCACTGCATAGTTATCGTAGGCCGTGGTAAAAACCACGACTGGCGGTTTGTGTAATTTATTGAGGTGTTGCGCCAACTCGATGCCATCCATCTGTGGCATACGAATATCCACCAACACCACATCGGCGTGCACCTCAGATAACTTATCCAGCGCTTCAATGCCGTTGCTCGCCTCGCCCACCACTGTCAAAGCAAGCTGTTCGGCGCAATCTGTGAGCAGGTCTTTGATGCGATTGCGCGCAGGCTGTTCGTCGTCAACAATAAAAACGGCTAAAGGTAATTCAACAACGCTCATTGGAATTCCTCTTTCACGTAAGGGATCAAAATGTGAACGCGATAATAATCTTTTCCGGCATCCACGGTATAGCTCGCTTCCAAATCAAACTGTAGCGCAAGTCGCTCACGAATGTTTTCCAGCGCCATTTTATTGCCGCTATGTTTTTGGCTGTCGGGCTGATACGGATTATGCACATCCAAGTGCATTTCTTTACCGCTACGGTAAATTTTTATCACGATCTCGCCGCCCTCGTACATCGGCTCAATACCGTGATAGACGGCGTTTTCTAACAACGGTTGCAACATCAACGGCGGCACCAGCGCATCTTCTGGCATATCTTGTATCTGCCAATTTATTTTGAGGCGCTCACCTAAGCGTAATTGCTCTAGCGCTAAATATTGGCGTGACAACTCAAGCTCTTGTTTGAGCGTGACCATCTCGCGAGAATCCGTCATCGCCATTCGGAACAAGTCAGACATATCTTCCAGCGCACTCTCGGCGCGTTTCGGGTCGCTACGCACAATGCCCAGCACCGCATTGATACTGTTAAACAAAAAATGGGGGCGAATGCGCGCCTGTAAAGCCTGCAAACGTGCGCCGGGAATGGCCGGCGAGAGCAAACGCGTGCGCAACCGGAAATACATCAATGCCACCGCCGCCAGCCCGACAGACACTCCAACTTTACGCCACAAATTAAAGGTTTCTGAGCCAATCGAGGTGCTGAATAATTCGCCACCCAGTTTCGCAATAGCCCACGCAATCAAAGCCACAACAGCCAATACCGCCGCGACACCCTGCGCGTAATTCAAGCGTAACAATAAAATACTCAGCGCATACAGTGCCAGCAAACTCGACAACATCACGGGCTGCACGTAGGCCGCACTTTGCAAAACACGTGCGCCCAAATCCTGAAAAGAATTGGCATGACTCAACAACCCGATCAACACCAAGCCATTCACCAGCAACACAATACGCAACATAACACCGAGATTGCGGAAGTTCGGCAACGTCTCGGGCATATTGTTTTGATTTATACTTCGCGACCTTGGCATAGAGCCTCCTTTATGCCGAACATTCTGGACAAGAGACGATGACGATGCAAGATAAACAAGCCTGGTCAGGCAGATTCGCTGAACCCGTAGCCGAATTGGTGAAGCGCTACACCGCTTCAGTTGATTTCGATAAACGCTTAGCGTTGGTTGATATTCAAGGCTCACTCGCCCATGCGCAAATGCTCGCCTCGTGCGACATCATCAGCACGCAAGATTTAAAAGACATTCAACGCGGCTTGGCGCAAATCGAAAATGAAATTTTAGCGGGTCAATTTGAATGGCAACTCGACCTCGAAGATGTCCATCTGAATATCGAAAAACGGCTCACCACTTTGGTGGGAGATGCGGGCAAACGCCTGCACACTGGCCGCTCACGTAATGACCAAGTTGCCACCGATGTGCGCTTGTATTTGCGCCACTCTATCGACGACCTAATCTTGTTGGTCAAAGCCTTGCAAGCGGCGCTACTCGATTTAGCGCAACATCACACGCACACCGTCATGCCCGGCTTCACTCATTTGCAGGTGGCACAACCGGTAAGCTTTGCGCATCATCTGATGGCTTATTTTGAAATGCTCAAGCGTGATGGCGAACGTTTGGCCGATTGCCGTAAGCGCGTGAATCGCTTGCCTTTAGGTGCAGCAGCGTTGGCGGGAACGAGCTACCCCATCAAACGTGAATACGTGGCCGAGTTATTGGATTTTGAGGGCGTGTGCGAAAACTCTTTAGATGCCGTTTCTGATCGCGATTTCGCCATTGAATTTGCCGCAGTTGGCTCGCTCATCATGACCCACCTGTCACGTTTATCTGAAGAGCTTATTCTGTGGATGAGCCCGCGCTTTGGCTTTATCGACATTGCTGATCGCTTCTGCACTGGCTCTTCCATCATGCCGCAGAAGAAAAATCCCGATGTCCCTGAGTTAGTGCGCGGCAAAACAGGGCGCGTCAATGGCAATCTGGTTGCACTGCTCACGCTGATGAAAGGTCAGCCACTGGCTTACAACAAAGACAATCAAGAAGACAAAGAGCCGCTATTCGATACCATCGACACCCTCACGCAAACCCTGCGCATTTATGCCGACATGATGGGCGGCATCACCGTCAAACCCGAAGCCATGCGCAGTGCGGCATTCCAAGGCTATGCCACGGCGACCGATCTCGCCGATTATCTGGTGAAAAAGGGCTTGCCGTTCCGTGATGCGCACGAAGCCGTTGCGCTGGCCGTGCGCTTTGCCGTAGGTCGCAGTTGTGATTTGAGCGAGCTTAAATTGGAGGAATTGCAGCAGTTCTCCGGCTTAATCAGCGATGATATTTATGCGGTACTCACTCTTGAGGGTTCACTGGCGGCACGCAATCACATCGGTGGCACCGCCCCGCAGCAGGTCGAAGCAGCGATTGCGCGAGCACGTAAATCGCTGACTTAATAACTATTTGATTTTATTGATTACTTATAATTTTGTTGCGCACCCACTGACCGCGCCATATCGAAAGACTGAGCTTTAGTAAGTGCCTGAATTACATCACGCACAGTTTTGCGGTGTGGCGTTGATAGCGCAAGAAACGCTTCAAATATCTCACGTTCTTGATAGCCGATTCCCTCATCCCAGCATGCCTGCTTTTCTTGAAGTTGCTGTTTAATCTCCAGCCCAAAAGTTAATTCATCTAGTGGAACATTCAGCCATTTAGCCAAAGTCTCGATTTTATCGAGGCGCGGTATGGCCTGTCCTTTCAGCCACTTATTCACACCATGCAACGTAACTCCCTTACCAAAGTAGCGTTGATTGAACTCGCGCTCCAATACCGCCGCCTCGGCTTTATAGCCCGCTTTCACTATCGCTGCACGTAATCGCTCCGCGAATTTCTCATGTTTCTCATTCATATGGTTACGTTACTGCGTTAAAAAGGCAGCAAAGTAACCAGCGCAAAAGTTTCGAACTATGCGTGACTTAAATTTACGTGATGATATAAACTTATAGTTGTGTATTTAACGTAACTTTAAATGTCAGACAAGCAGGTCATCTCCAAAAAACGCGTAGCAGACCACGGCGAGGTGTACACCCATCCCCGTGAAGTGAATGCCATGCTGGATTTGGTGAAGCAGGAAACCGAGCGCATTGAATCCAGATTTTTAGAGCCCGCCTGCGGTACAGGAAATTTCCTAGTGGAGATACTGAATCGTAAGCTGGCTGTGGTTTCAGCGCGTTACACCAAATCACAAGTGGAGTGGGAGCGTTATGCAGTGCTGGCAGTGTCTTCGCTCTACGGAATCGACATCCTTGCCGACAACGTGGCTGCCTGCCAAGCGCGATTACTAGACGTTTTCAACACGCAATACCGCGCGCTATTCAAACAGCAAGTTCAGTCAAAATGTAGCGAGGCAGTGCGATACATCCTGTGCCAAAACATTTTGCACGGCGACGCGCTCACGCTCAAAACGGTGGGCAGCAACGAAACACTCGCAAATCCCATCGTGTTCGCCGAATGGTCAGCCGTGAATGGCAGCTTGCTCAAGCGCCGTGATTTTGTGTTTGCGCATTTGGTGGAGCAATCCAGCCACCGAGAAATGCCGCTGTTTTCAGATTTAGACGAAGAAGCCTACATCCCCGAGCCGGTCAAAAACTACCCACTGATTCATTTTTTAGAGGTGGGCAATGGCTGAAGCCTTTAAGCACAACTACAACCCCGATGTACTCACCTGTTTGGCCAATCTTTCCAACGACGAAGTGTTTACGCCGCCCGCGTTGGTGAATCAAATGCTGGACGGGTTGCCGGCAGAGTTATGGCAAAACCCAGAGGCCAAGTTTTTAGACCCCGTCACCAAATCCGGCGTGTTTTTGCGTGAAATCGCCAAGCGACTGAATGTCGGGTTGGCGGCGCAAATGCCCGATCAACAAGCCCGCCTCAACCATATTTTCACCCAACAACTGTACGGTATCGCCATCACCGAACTGACCAGTTTATTAGCGCGGCGCAGCGTGTACTGCTCCAAAACCGCCAATGGCGCGCGCTCGATTTGCACCGATTTTGACAATGAACAAGGCAACATTTTATTTAAGCGCATTCAGCACACTTGGCACGCTGGGAAATGCAAATTTTGTGGCGCAAGCGAAGAAGTCTATGCGCGGGATGATGCGCTTGAAACACATGCCTATCAGTTTATCCACACCGATCAACCGCAAACCTTATTTGGAACAGAAATGAAATTCGATGTCATTGTTGGGAATCCACCGTATCAACTTAATGATGGTGGTGCGGGCACAAGTGCAGCACCAATTTATCAGTTATTTGTTCAACAAGCTAAAAAACTAAACCCTCAATTTCTTTCAATGATTGTTCCTGCGCGCTGGTTTTCAGGTGGAAAAGGGCTCGATGACTTTCGAGATGAAATGCTTAAAGATTCGAGAATCAGAGCGATTCACGACTTCCCTGATGCATCAACAATTTTCCCGGGGGTACAAATAAAAGGCGGTGTTTGTTTTTT
>JAUYFR010000039.1 GCA_030690855.1 Gallionellaceae bacterium | reverse complement strand
CGAAGTGCTTCCCTCTCCCCCACCCCCTCTCCCACATGTGTGAGAGGGGAGTTACAAGGAAGTTTAAATGTCCAATCAATCTGAACACAAACTACAACTCCCCGAGCTGCTGACCATGCTCGTCTCTGATAATTTAGTCACGCGCGACGATGCCGATATGCTCATCGCAAAACACAAATTACAGCGCCTCGATTTACATCCGCTGGTGGTCATTGCCGAACACGCCTTCAAATCGTCCCAGCCGCCCAACAAAATTTTAACCATTGAAGCGCTGACCGAGTGGTTAGCCAAACGCGTCAAACTCGACTACCTGCACATCGACCCGCTGAAGATTGATTTCTCTAGCGTCACCGATTTGATGTCGAATGATTACGCCGGACGTTTTTTTATTTTGCCGCTGGAAATGAACGAAAACGAAGTGGTCGTGGCGACGGCAGAGCCTTACCTGCGCGATTGGGAAAAGGTAGTGAAACACATTTCGCGCAAAGAAATTCGCCGCGTCGTTTCTTCCCCGCTCGACATCAAACGCTATTTGGCTGAGTTTTATAACCTCGCAAAATCAGTCAAGAGTGCCGCTAAAAATAGTAGTGCCAACAGCAGCAGTGGTGCGTCATTTGAACAACTGGTCGAGTTAGGTAAAAGCAAAAACACCTTTGACGCCAACGATCAACATATCGTGCATATCGTCGATTGGTTATGGCAATACGCGTTCGATCAACGCGCTTCAGATATTCACATTGAGCCGCGCCGCGAATTTGGCTTGATTCGTTTTCGCATCGATGGCGTGTTACATCAGGTGCATCAATTGCCGATGGCGGTCATCACCGCGATGACCAGCCGCATCAAGATTTTGGGGCGCATGGATGTGATGGAAAAACGTCGCCCGCAAGATGGGCGCATTAAAACTCGCACCACTGAAGGCCAAGAAGTGGAGCTACGTCTCTCTACACTGCCCACCGCGTTTGGTGAAAAATTAGTGATGCGTATTTTTGACCCTGAAGTTTTAGTGCGCGACTTTTCCGAGCTAGGCTTTTCCTACGATGATGACACTCGCTGGCAGCAGATGACGCAACGACCCAACGGCATTATTTTGGTGACTGGCCCAACCGGTTCAGGCAAAACCACCACGCTGTAGTCCACACTCAAACATTTAGCCACACCCGAAGTGAACGTCTGCACCATCGAAGACCCGATTGAAATGATCGAACCAGCTTTCAATCAAATGCAGGTACAGCACAGCATTGATCTAGGTTTTGCTGAGGGGGTACGCGCCTTGATGCGACAAGACCCCGACATCATTATGGTGGGCGAGATTCGCGATTTAGAAACCGCCAATATGGCGATTCAAGCCGCGTTGACAGGCCACTTGGTGCTCTCCACCCTGCACACCAATGATGCGCCTGCCGCCATCACTCGTTTGCTCGATTTGGGTATTCCGCCCTACATGATTAGCGCAACAGTGCTGGGCGTGATGGCGCAACGCTTGGTGCGCACGCTCTGCCCGCATTGCAAAAAACCGCAGCCGCTACGCGACATCGATACTGAATTGTGGGATCACCTCGTTACCCCGTGGAAATCTAAACGTCCCTCGCAAATGCACAGCGCAGAAGGCTGCTTGGAATGTCGCATGACTGGCTTTAGTGGGCGCATTGGCATCTACGAACTGTTACTGATGACACCTGAGCTACGCAAACTCATCACTGACACAACGGATGTCGCTGCGCTACGCGAGCAAGCCAGCCGTGAAGGGATGAAGCCGCTACGGGTTTCTGGCGCATTAAAAGTAGCTTCGGGCGTCACGACCCTAGAGGAAGTGGTAAAAGTTGCGCCACCCGCGAATTAACCCCAAACAGTCCATTAAAACCTAACCCCCTCCAGCTCCCCCTTATCAGGGGGAGAGCAGAGCCGGCCCCTGATAAGGGGAGGTTGGGATAACCAGCGACTTGGCAGCTTGCTGCCTTAGTCGAATGGCTAGTTTTTTATCAGGGGTTTGAGCCTAATAGACAATCTGGATTAATCAAATCAACAACTAGCAAGCAATCAAATTTACAGCCAGAATGCCACACCAATTTTTTAAGGAGACTCAAATGACACTCACTGAACTTAACCAACGCTTTGCCATTAACAACCATGTTCAATTTAAAGAAATCGCCGAGGGCATGATCATCGCTGAGGTTTCTAACCAGCACTCCAATAGCAATATCGCCGTGCAAGGCGCGCACATCGCGACTTGGCAACCGCGTGGACAAGAGCCAGTGATTTGGCTTTCTCCTCTCGCCAAATTTGCTCAAGGCAAATCTATTCGCGGTGGAGTACCTATCTGCTGGCCGTGGTTTGGCCCCCACGCTAGCGATAGCAAATTATCTGGACATGGCTATGCCCGCACCGTGCCGTGGGAAGTATTAGAAACTAAAGCATTAGCTGACGGCGCAACTTTCTTGCGTTTTGGCTTGATCGAAACTGAAGCAACTCGCGCGCAATGGCCCAATAACTCTCCCGTACAACTTGAAGTCACGGTGGGGAAAAATCTACGCGTTGAACTAGTCACGCAGAACGCAGGGAAAGAATCCTTTGTTTTGGGCGAAGCACTGCACACTTACTTCCAAATCAGTGATGTCGCAAAAATGACGATTCGTGGGCTAGAAGATTGCGATTACCTAGACAAAGTAGGCGAGCCTGCCCGCCGCAAGCAGCAGGGTGGCATTGTCATCGAGAGCGAAGTCGATCGCGTGTATGTGGATACCGATAAAGACTGTGTCATCGAAGACAAAGGTATGAAGCGGGCGATTCGTATTGCTAAAACCGGCAGCCGTTCAACCGTCGTGTGGAATCCGTGGACCGAGAAAGCCAACAAAATGGGCGATTTTGGCGATCACGGTTATCGCGGCATGGTCTGTGTAGAAAGTGCCAATGCTTTTGATAATCTTGTCACGGTAAAACCGGGCGAGACGCATCGCTTGGCCGTGGAATACAGCGTCGAAGCACTTTAAAAACGCTTAGGAAGGCGAAAATTACTATAGTGCCATTTACGTAATAAACCACCCCGCCGCAAGCTACGGGATATTGGGGTAGTTGGATTTTCGTAGGTCGGGATTTACCTCGAAGAGGTTCTTGTGCCCTTTGGGTATCCCGACGCAGGCCTGTTGGGCTGAAGCCCAACCTACAAAATACAGTGCGAAAAACACGACACCCCAAGGGGCGGGTAATTCAACCAAGAGAAATTAAAGACTTTATTAAAAAAATAAATAACTCAATAAAATCAATTAGTTATGAATAAAACCGAGCTTGTTGGTAGCGCCGCAGCCATACTAACCACTACTGCTTTTATCCCTCAAGTTTGGCAAATTTGGCGCACGCGCCACACCAAAGATATCTCTCTAGGTATGTACGCGGCCTTTACTACTGGCGTTGCGCTTTGGCTAATTTATGGAGTTATGCTGATGTCTTGGCCTATCATTATTGCGAACAGCATTACCACCTGTTTAGCGGGTGTCGTTTTAGTGATGAAAATCCGTTTCGGTTGACCTCTCAGACTGGCTATAATTAGCGACAGGTGTAATAAATAATAAAAATGCTCAAAAAAATTCATGTAAAAGATGCCCGTTTGGGAATGTTTATCCAAGAGCTGTGTGGCAGCTGGATGGACCATCCCTTTTGGAAAAAAGCATTTGATCTTTCCGACCCCAAAGATTTACTCTCGCTACAAACATGCGGCCTGCAAGAAGTCTGGATTGACACCCACAAAGGCTTAGATGTCGAGGCTGGTGTGCAGGCGGTCACTGCTGAAGAAGCCGCTCAGCAAATTGAACAGGAATTGAAGCAGGTTATTCAGCAGGAAAAGAAAGTCGTACCTCGTGTGTCCTTAAAGGAAGAAGTCAGCCGCGCGCGCAAACTACAAGAGAAGAGCAAAGCCGCCGTTACCTCCATGTTTCAAGAAGCTCGCATGGGCAATGCGATTAATGTCGAAGAAGCGCTGCCATTGGTAGACGAAATTAATCAATCTGTATCACGCAACCCAGAAGCCTTCCTCAATATTTCCCGGCTCAAAAACAAAGACGATTACACCTATTTGCACTCCGTCGCCGTATGCGCTTTGATGATTGCACTGGGCAAGCAGTTAGGGCTTTCTGATGTGGATATTAAAGACGCCGGTATGGCAGGTCTGTTGCACGACGTAGGCAAAATGATGATCCCCGACGAAGTGCTTAACAAACCGGGAAAGCTCACCGACGAGGAATTTGAAATTATCAAAAATCACCCGCGTCGTGGCTGGGATGTATTGAGCGTTTCACCTGGCGCCAATGCTGTCGCACTCGACGTGGTATTGCATCACCACGAACGCGTGGACGGCACAGGCTACCCTGAAAAAATTTCTGGCGAAGCACTTACTCTGTTTGCTCGCATGGGCGCGGTCTGCGACGTGTACGACGCACTCACCTCTAACCGTTGTTACAAAGCAGGCTGGGAACCTTCAGAAGCGTTACGCAAAATGGCAGAGTGGCGCAATGGTCACTTCGACGAACGTATCTTCCATGCCTTCGTTAAAACCATTGGCATTTATCCAACGGGCACCTTAGTGAAGCTCAAATCAGGCAAACTAGCCGTGGTCATTGAGCAATCTGAAAAGGGTCTGCTGACCCCTATGGTCAAAGCATTTTTCTCCACCAAATCGAACGAACCCATCATGCCAGAAACGATTGATCTTTCGAAATCGGCAGAGGCCATCGCTAGTGTCGAAATCGCTGAAAAATGGAACTTTGATCTAAAGCAATTTACCGGTTTATAAATCGCATAATATCCACCTACCACTTTAACAACGCACTTTAGGAGTCTATATGTCCATCGAATCTAGCCTGAACGAAACCCGCGTCTTTAAACCCTCTGAAGCCTTTGTGGCACAGGCGAATGTATCTGGCATGGCGGCCCATCAGGCAATGAGCAAGGCTGCGCATGATGACTACGAAGGCTATTGGGCAAAATTGGCGCGTGAAAATATCCTATGGAAAAAACCGTTCACCAAAATTTTAGATGAAAGCAACGCGCCATTTTTCAAATGGTTTGAAGATGGCGAATTAAACGTTTCCTACAACTGTCTCGACAAACACCTCACCACTCAACCTGAAAAAACCGCGCTTATTTTTGAAGCGGATGACGGCACGGTCACCAAAGTAAATTATCGCGAACTGCATGCTCGTGTTTGCCAATTTGCTAATGCGCTTAAAGCACGTGGCATCAAAAAAGGCGACCGCGTAGTCATCTACTTGCCCATGAGTATCGAGGCGGTGGTTGCGATGCAGAGTTGCGCGCGTATCGGTGCAATTCACTCGGTGGTATTCGGCGGCTTCTC
>JAUYFR010000184.1 GCA_030690855.1 Gallionellaceae bacterium | reverse complement strand
CCAATAACGCTCTTGATAGCATTGCTAAACGATGGCGAATGTATGACACACCCTCCTGCTTTTCGAGCTGCTCATCTGGGATAGGATGTAGCTTGCACCATAGTGTTCGCAAACCGGGAAACTCTTGCATCGCCAAATGTTCAACACGTGCATCCTCAAACACTTCAACGGCCATGCGTTGAAATGGGCTCAAGTTGTCAGCCACTTGGCGTGTTGTCCAGCGACGATGCGCAGTTATATGCGCTATTAGCGCCCTATAACGGTCTATGCCACGCACGCCATTCGGGTGATCTTCGTATACGTCCGGCAAATGCAAACCTTGCTCGCTAAAATAGGGAACGTGGGGACGCCCTTCGTTAAAGGCATTTGAGTAAGGAACAAACTGAGCATCACTTTCCCATAACCCGCGCAAATACATATCCAGCTTGCGCTCACTATCGGTTAGCAGGGTGCCATTTCTTTCGCGCTGAATAACCGAGCGACTATCTTGTGACCTGAGTTGAAAATATTCTTTCTGACTATCTGGATCATTGGGGTACGCCAATACACCGTAATCAACCCACTTTTTAATCCCGCCTAAAGAAAGCAAGCTAAACAGGTAAGGAACACTGTCTAAAAAATCTGGAAAACATGGGCTGGTATACATTGAATCAATACCATGCACCTTCGGGCTAGTGCGTATGGCTGTTTGCACGACCAGATTAAGGTACTCCGTGAAGAGCTCTCTACTTTCTAATGCCCGTGAAGCTGCTCCCAAACTTTGCAGAAAATTAGGCACTGCTTTGCTATTAGAAGACTTAGCTAGTGCACGGGTGAAAGCTACAATTTCGTCTATAACATCTTCACCAAGAATTGCCGCAACCCTCGGTATCTCTTCCATATAAACCAATACCGGCTCTTCGCCTCGCCCGGTGCGGTGTATGGAATTGATACCGTAGATGTAATCCTCGATCGCTTTTTCGCTTAGGTGTTTGCGCGCATCCGCAACGCAATCATCGAACACATTTAGCACTCGAGGAAACTTACATTGCAGTTTTGCGAGATCTTCGACGGTGGCTGTCATTTTGCTAGGCCTATTTACTCAGTAAATAATGCATCGATCGCGTGATCCAATGTATCGCGAATGTCAGCGTCATCGGTAATCGGGCGAACCAATGCCATACGGCACGCATCACGTGGCACAATCCCTTGCTTAATCAATGTTGCTGCATAAACTAACAAACGAGTTGAGATGCCTTCGTCCAAACCGTGGCCCTTCAAATTACGCGCAGCCTCACCAATTTTCACTAGCTTGGCAGATACATCAGTGCCAATACCCGTCTCTTTGCTGACAATGCCAATTTCAACTTCAGACTTCGCGTAATCAAATTCCAACCCTGCAAAACGTTGCTTGGTTGACTGCTTCAAATCCTTCATCAAATTTTGATAACCTGGATTGTAAGAAATGACCAACTGAAAGTCTTTATGTGCTTGAATTAATTCACCTTTCTTGTCTAGCGGCAAAGTGCGGCGATGGTCAGTCAGAGGGTGAATCACCACCGTCGTATCCTGTCGTGCCTCAACGATTTCATCGAGGTAGCAGATCGCACCGTGACGTGCCGCCAAAGTCAACGGGCCATCTAGCCAGCGCGTACCATTAGCATCTAATAAATAGCGACCAACCAAGTCTGAGGCTGTCATATCTTCGTTACACGCAACTGTGATCAGCGGTTTGCCCAGCTTCCACGCCATGTGTTCAACGAAGCGCGATTTTCCGCAGCCGGTTGGGCCCTTCAACATAATTGGCAGTCTTACCTGATACGCGGCTTCATAAAGCGCAACTTCATTGCTCTGTGCTTGGTAGAAGGGTTCGTTAGTAATTTTATATTGGTTGATGTCGAACGTATCGCTCATGCGGTTCTCCATAATTTGTTATACCCGACTATTTAGGTCGGTCTGACTGGGTTAAAAAAACCCCTGCAAGAATTGTCCGGCAGGGGCTTTTTCGGTTGAAGCGTTCGCCTTACTTGTGAGCGCCCAATTTTTGACGCCATCCTGGGAAAATCTTATCCGCATCGCCTGGGAATGACTCGAATGCACGAGCAAACTCTTTATGTGATTTTGCAAACTCGATAGGATCCGCACCGGACTTCCAGCACTCATACGATTGACGCAGAGAAATCGCGCCAGCTGCTGGGGAATCAATGTGACCGTAAGCGCCGCCGCCAGATGTGTTGATCACGTTACCGTGGCCCAAATTCTCAAAGAAGCCTGGCAGACGCAATGCATTCATACCGCCAGAGATAATTGGGGTTGTTGGCTTCATGCCGTACCATTTCTGGAAGTAGATAGGACCTTGCGCTTCATCACGCTCAATCATGTAAGCGATATTCTTGTCTGAATTCTCGCCTTCCATTTTGCCGTAGCCCATTGTACCCACGTGGATACCAGAAGCACCTTGCAGACGGCTCATCTTAGATAGCACAAACGCTGTATAACCACGCTTAGAAGATGGCGAAGTTACCGCGCCGTGACCAGCACGGTGGTAGTGCAAGTACTGGTTAGGGTACTGGCGACGTGCAGTTGTCACCATGCCTGGACCGCCCACATAACCGTCAACCAAGAATGCGACTTTATCTGCATCTGGACCAAATGCTTCAAGGATGAAGTCAGCACGAGCCAACATTTCATAGTGGTCATCAGCCGTGATGTTTGCTGAGAACAACTTTGCTTGACCTGTTTCGTCTTGTGCACGCTTCATCGCATCATAAACGAGTGGGTATACTTTCTTAGCTGGGCAGAAAGTTTGGTTACCTTGTGGCTCGTCGTTCTTGATGAAGTCACCACCCAACCAGAACTGATAAGCAGCAACTGCAAATGGCTCAGGGCGCAGACCCAACTTTGGCTTGATAATTGTTCCGGCGATGTAACCACCGTCTTTGACTGGGCGGCCAAGGATGCGCCACATATCGCTGATGTCTTTTGAAGGGCCATCGAACAACTGAATCATACGCTCAGGCACGTAGAAGTCGTGGATCTTCGCGTGTTCAACGTCGCCCATTCCTTGGTTGTTACCAATGATTAGCGTCAACAAAGAAACGATCATCATGCGGCCGTCAGTCATGTTGCGATCGAACAAATCGATAGGATATGCAATGCGCATATCTTCTGTCGCTTCGTCGATGTAATAAACCAGAGCGTCAACACCCTTGGTGAAGTCGTCGGTTGTTGAAACTTCAACGTTAGTACCCGTTGAAGACTCAGCTGCCAAGTGCGCAGCCACTTCCAAATATCCGTAGCCCGCTTTCGGCTTCATCTTGTACGCAACCAAAAGGTGCTTACCGCCTTTAATAAGGTCTTCCTCTTTCAAATCTAGATTGGCATAACGTGCTGACTGATCCATATTTCCTCCGCTTTGGTTATCAATTGAGATACAACGATGTGAATATTACGGTTAGCTCACCATAAATAACAGTCAATCTTTTTTATTGGTGCCATAAGCAGTGCTTATGGACTGTCAGTTATAATGGAAGGATCATGATACATGTTACTTTTCGTCAACTACAAGTCTTTTCAGCGGTGGCAAGGCACTTGAACCATTCGCGTGCCGCCGAGGAACTGTATCTTTCGCAACCTGCCGTTTCTATGCAGATTAAGCAATTAGAAGAAAACGTTGGCTTGCCTCTTTTAGAGCAGGTAGGCAAGCAGCTTAGCCTCACCGAGGCCGGCCGAGAGATGCTGCATTACAGCTTGAAAATTACTCAACAGCTTGAAGAAATGGACGAAGTATTTAGCGCCATGAAAGGTTTGGAGTATGGGCACCTAAATATCGCTGTCGTCAGTACCGCCAATTATTTTATGCCCAAACTGTTGGCAAAATTTATTCAAGCTTACCCAAAAATTAAAGTGACTCTCTCGGTAGCCAATCGTGATGCTGTCATCAAGCAGCTAAGTAACAACATCGCCGACCTTGCCATCATGGGTCAGCCACCTATAGACAGCGAGATGTTTGCCGAGACCTTTATGCAAAATCCACTGGTGGTGATTGCCCCGCCGACGCACCCACTTGCCCGAGCGAAAAAAATTCAAGCAGCGCAACTCGCTTCTGAAACTTTTCTATTACGTGAAAAAGGCTCTGGCACACGCGGTGTAGTCGAGCGATTCTTCGCGGGTCACCAGTTCGCATTACCTGCCCACATGTCGATGGACACCAACGAGGCAATCAAACAGTCCGTGCAAGCCGGTATCGGCATTGGCATTATTTCGCGGCACGGCATTGAACTAGAGCTCGAAACTAACCGCTTGATAATTCTGGATGTGGAAGAGTTTCCTATCGTACGGCATTGGCACCTCGTTTATCGCAAAGATAAACGTCTCTCTATCGCCGCCTTGGAATTTGAAAAATTTCTCTTGCTCGAATCCCAAGATTTGATGACGCAAGCAAAACAGGTTAGCCATAAGCTTTCAGCTAAATAATGAACTCTGCTTTTAGTTTACAGTCCGAGCTGCGCTCTGTTTTTCAATTTTTCTCTTCTGAAAGCTCACAATGAATAATATTGGTGAATTATGGATGTGGGTCGCATTCATCGTTTTTGTGCTCGTTATGCTGGCGTTAGATCTTTTTGTTTTTGGGGGTCGTCAGGCACATAAAGTTAGCGTACGTGAGGCTGCTGCATGGTCGGTAGGGTGGCTAACGCTAGCCTTAACTTTCAATGCGCTTTTGTGGTGGTATTTGCGCGGCGCGGCGGGGGAGGAAATTGCTAATGCAAAAGCGATTGAGTTTCTCACTGGCTATGTCATTGAAAAATCACTCTCCGTTGATAATGTTTTTGTTTTTTTAATGATATTTGGTGCTTTTCATGTCGCACCTGAACTACAGCGCCGTGTGCTGCTTTATGGTGTTCTCGGCGCCATTGTTTTAAGGGCTATCATGATTTTGGCTGGCGCTTGGGTAGTAAGTGAGTTCCACTGGGTGTTATACATTTTTGGCGCTTTCCTTGTCATCACCGGCGTACGAATGTTAGTGATGGCCGAACATGAGCCTGATTTAAACAAAAATCCTGTTCTTGTTTTTGCACGACGCCATCTACGCATCTCAAACGATGATCACGGTGAGCGCTTCATCGTGATGAAAAATGGCATCCGCTATTTCACGCCATTGTTTCTAGTTCTTTTGCTCGTTGAAATTTCCGATGTGGTGTTCGCTGTGGACTCTATTCCTGCAATTTTCGCCATTACCACTGACCCATTCATTGTTTTCACTTCCAACATTTTTGCCATCATGGGTCTGCGTGCGCTGTACTTTTTACTCGCCGATATGGCGGATCGTTTTCACTTATTGAAATATGGTTTGGCTTTGGTGCTGACATTCATTGGTGCAAAAATGCTGATTGCCCCTTGGTACCATGTTCCTACAATGGCATCACTGTTGGTGGTGGTCGTTTTGATTAGTGCCGCTGTGGTTGCAAGCTTAATTGCGACTCGGCGGTCATCAACCTAAATCACTAATTACAAATGACTGGTATGTGGCGACGAGTATTCAGGGGCGTGCTTGCGCTTTGTGGTGACATTGCTGACGCTCATCGCAAGCCAATTGCCCTTGTCAGAATAGATTGCGGTTTAGTGCCATGTGAACTCCAATACTGGATACATAACCAAGTGCAATCGCAGGTGTCCATTTAAGATGGCCAACGAAGGTATAGATGCCACGCGCCTGACCCATCAGCGCAACGCCTGCTGCCGAGCCAATCGAAAGCAGTGAGCCTCCAACACCCGCCGTTAATGTCACAAGCAACCACTGACCGACAGACATATCTGGCATCATCGCTAGAACAGCAAACATGACGGGAATGTTATCGACAATGGCTGATATGACACCGACGGCAATGTTGGCGTTGGTCGCCCCCCATCCGCCGTAAATGATTTGTGAAATCATGCTGAGGTAGCCAATGAAACCCAGCCCGCCCACGCACATCACCACGCCGTAAAAGAAAAACAGCGTATCCCATTCGGCTCGCGAAACCTTGCGAAAAATGTCGAAGGGCACAGGGGCGCTGCTATTTCCTGAGGAAGCGCTACTGGTGTGTGTGTTCTCGCCACTCATTTTCAAATAATAGGCATAAAACTGAAGCAAGCTAAGGCCGGTGAGCATACCGATAACTGGTGGCAAGTGCAGGATGCTGTGAAAACACACTGCCAGCGCGATAGTGAAAAGGAAGAGCGCCATGATGGTCAATGCGCCGCGCCGCATGGCAATCACATCGCCCTCACTTTTTGGTTTCTCATCTGGAACAGCGAAGTGCATGATGATCGCAGGCACAAACCAATTCACTAGGGATGGGAAAAATAGCGTGAAGAACGCCCAGAAATCAACTATGCCATTCGTTGCATGAATATTCTTTTGCCAAACCATCAGTGTGGTGATGTCACCGAACGGGCTGAATGCGCCACCTGCATTGGCAGCAACCACGATGTTGATACAGGAGAGCAAGACGAATTTTTTATTGCTGCTGCCGACAGTCATCACTACTGCGCCCATCAACAAAGCCGTGGTCAGATTATCGGCGACAGGCGAAATAAAGAAGGCTAGCAAGCCTGTCACCCAAAACAGAGAGCGGTAACCAAACCCCTTGCGAATCAACCATGAGCGTAGCGCTTCAAAAACGTTACGTTCCTCCATCGTATTGACGAAGGTCATCGCCACTAACAGGAATAGCATTAGCTCGGCGTACTCTTCCAAGTTATGTCGCAGTGCATTCTCGACCAAATGCGGAATGTCATGCGATTGGTAATACCAAGCAATCATTCCCCAGATGATGCCAGCCGTCAGCATCACTGGCTTAGATTTCCTCAAGTGGGTGAACTCCTCCGCCATTACGACAAGGTAGGCGACGAAGAACAGCAGCACCGAGGTGATGCCTACCCAATTAGCGGTTAGGTCAAGTCGCTCTGAGCCTTCCGAGGCATTTGCTAATAGAGGCATGAGCAATAGGGCAATAGCAAAGACAAGGTATTTCATCGTCAGGCATCCTGAATTTATTGGTAGGTTCGACACATATCTGACAGGGAATTAGCCAAATCTATTGTCAGGTGGATGATACAACGTGCCTTGTCGTTCTGCGGCTTCTAATGACTGCTCCGGTTTAGGGTTGTCAGATGCCTGCCCTCAAACGCAGCCCGAACAACATGCGCT
>JAUYFR010000181.1 GCA_030690855.1 Gallionellaceae bacterium | reverse complement strand
TCTTCCATGTTGATCACCATGCTTTGCATAATGATCGATTCAGCCTGCCATTCCCTCAGACTCATCTCTTGTTGGAAATACGACCTACCTTTAGACTCATTTCATATTGGAAGAGGCTGTCCCTTGCTTTTCATTTTTCTTTCCAGTACCTTGCGTCCCTCGCTAGGGGTCTGCCCAATTGTTATAAAGGAGCAGTGAGATACACCCTTTGAACCTGTACGGGTCATGCCGTCGTAGGGAAGCATCTTCTAGGTGCTCCCCGTTAATTTTGGAGCACCACAATGAACGCCAACGCCCCCTTTTTAAATCAGTCTGCGCACGTTGATGCCGCAGCCGTTAAGCCGTTACCGAATTCGCGCAAAGTCTATGTGCAGGGCTCACGTCCCGACATCCAAGTGCCGATGCGTGAAATCACCCAAGACGAAACACCCGCCAGCATGGGCGCTGAAGTTAATCCACCAGTGTATGTGTATGACTGCTCCGGCCCTTACACCGATCCAGCGGCAAAAATTGACATTCGTTCTGGATTGGCTGAAATGCGTGCGGGCTGGATCGCCGAGCGCAACGACACCGAAGCCCTGCCGCAACTGACTTCTGAATACGGCCAGCAGCGGCTAAACGACCCTGCGCTGGCTGACATGCGCTTCAACTTGACACACACGCCGCGCAAAGCCAAGGCCGGTAAAAATGTCACGCAAATGCACTACGCCCGTCAGGGCATCATCACTCCCGAGATGGAATACATCGCCATTCGCGAAAATCAAAAAGTGGATGGCATGAGCGAGATGATGCTCAAGCAACATCCTGGTGAAAATTTTGGCAAAGCGATGCCGAAGAAAATCACCCCAGAATTTGTGCGTAGCGAAGTGGCCGCCGGTCGTGCTGTTATCACTACTAACATCAACCATCCTGAATGTGAGCCGATGATTATCGGCCGTAATTTCTTGGTGAAAATCAACGCCAACATTGGCAACTCCGCGTTAGGTTCGAGCATTCAAGAAGAAGTCGAGAAAATGACTTGGGCCATCCGCTGGGGTGGCGATACAGTGATGGATCTTTCTACTGGCAAAAACATTCACGAAACGCGCGAGTGGATTATTCGCAACTCACCCGTGCCGATTGGTACGGTGCCAATTTATCAAGCACTGGAAAAAGTGAACGGCAAGGCCGAAGACCTCACTTGGGAAATTTTCAAAGACACCTTGATTGAGCAGGCGGAACAAGGTGTGGATTACTTCACCATTCACGCTGGCGTGTTGTTGCGCTACATCCCAATGACCGCAAACCGCATGACTGGCATCGTGTCGCGCGGCGGCTCCATCATGGCGAAATGGTGCTTGGCGCATCACCAAGAGAATTTCCTCTATACGCACTTCGAAGAAATTTGCGAAATCATGAAGGCCTACGACGTGACCTTCTCACTCGGTGATGGTTTGCGCCCCGGCTCGATCTACGATGCCAACGACGAAGCGCAACTGGGCGAATTAAAAACGCTGGGCGAGCTCACGCAAGTGGCGTGGAAACATGACGTGCAAGTGATGATCGAAGGCCCTGGCCACGTACCGATGCACATGATTAAAGAGAACATGGACCTGCAATTGAAGTGGTGCCACGAAGCGCCGTTCTACACGCTCGGCCCATTAACCCAAGACATCGCTCCGGGCTACGACCACATCACTTCAGCGATTGGCGCTGCGATGATTGGCTGGTTTGGCACGGCCATGTTGTGCTATGTCACACCGAAAGAGCATTTGGGCTTGCCGAACAAAGCTGACGTAAAAGAAGGCATCATCACTTACAAGATCGCCGCCCACGCCGCTGACCTCGCCAAAGGTCACCCCGGTGCGCAAGTTCGTGACAATGCCATGAGCAAAGCGCGCTTTGAGTTCCGCTGGGAAGATCAATTCAACCTTGGCCTCGACCCAGACCGCGCGCGTGAGTTCCACGATGAAACTTTGCCAAAAGAATCCGCCAAAATTGCGCACTTCTGCTCGATGTGTGGACCGCATTTCTGCTCGATGAAGATCAGCCAAGACGTGCGTGACTTCGCCGCGAAAGAAGGCATAGCCGAAGCTGAAGCGCTGGCAAAAGGCATGGAAGCGAAATCGATTGAATTCGTTAAACAAGGCGCGCAGGTTTATCACAAGGCGTGACCGTGCAATGCCGTGAAGGTTGCGGCGCGTGTTGCATTGCGCCCTCTATCACCTCCGCCTTGCCCGATATGCCGCAAGGCAAACCTAGTGGCGTGAAATGTGCGCAACTGTTGGAGGATTTTCGGTGTGCGGTTTTTGGCAAACCAGAACGCCCGCCATTTTGTGCGGGATTAAAGCCTTCAATCGAAATGTGCGGAGAATCTCGCGAACACGCCTTACATTGGCTCAGTGAGTTAGAGCGCGCTACGCACCCCTTGTTATAATCGAGCCATGCGCACCCGCCCATCTCACGAGCATCACCTCAACATCACGGCCGAGTCTCCTTGCATCGGGCATTGCTCCACCGTGTTGGGTGACGATGTATGTCGTAGTTGCTTGCGCACTTTTGACGAGATTACGCGCTGGGTAGAAATGAACGATGAGCAACGCCGATGCGTTAACCTGCGCATCGCCCTCCTTGAATTGCCAACCAATTGATTATATGGACTTAATATTATTATTGAAGGCCGCCATCCTTGGTGTGGTCGAAGGCCTTACCGAATTTTTGCCGATCTCCTCTACCGGACATTTAATTCTCGTTGGCGACTTACTCAACTTTAACGATGAGCGTGGCAAGGTATTTGAGATCGTGATTCAGTTCGCAGCGATTCTCGCCGTGTGTTGGGAATATCGCCACAAGCTCGCTTCGGTTACTTCCGGTTTGCTACAAAAACAGGAAGCCGCGCAGCGCTTCACTTTCAATTTGTTCATCGCTTTTTTGCCCTTGGCGATACTTGGTTTACTGTTTGGCAAAGCCATCAAAGCACATTTGTTTGCGCCGGTGCCTGTCGCGCTGGCTTTCATCATTGGTGGTTTCATTATCTTGTGGGCAGAAAAACGCCAGCACAGTGAACACATTCAAAGTGTGGACGACATGCACTGGAAAGACGCACTGAAGATGGGTTTCGCGCAAGCGTTGGCACTCATTCCCGGTACCTCGCGTTCAGGCGCGACCATCATTGGCGGTTTATTCTTTGGTTTGTCGCGCAAAGCGGCGACGGAGTTTTCTTTTTTCCTTGCCATCCCCACGCTCACTGCGGCAACCGTTTATGAGGTGGTTAAATATCGCCACGATTTTCATGCGGATGATTTGGGTATATTTTTGGTTGGCTCGATCGCCTCATTTATCAGCGCCTTCATCGCGGTGCGCGGATTGCTACGCTACATTAGCCGCCATGACTTTAGCGTGTTTGCGTGGTATCGCATTGTGTTTGGCTTGGTCGTGCTAATTACCTCTTACACTGGCGTGGTGAGCTGGTCTGCGACATAAAAAGGGGGGAGTATTTTCCAATCCCTAAATGAGTCTGAAGCAAGGACTTTGAATTTGAGTATTTGAACTTTATTCTGATTCGATCTAGTTGATAGGTGCTTCTGCGT
>JAUYFR010000180.1 GCA_030690855.1 Gallionellaceae bacterium | reverse complement strand
AGAGGACACCATCAACTCAGGACTGGCAACCTTTGCGGCGGATATTCCAGAATTCACCTCGCTGACGCTGGATATTCAAGACGGTAGTTTTGAGTTGGTGGCAGAAGGTAAAAAGGTGATGTCGTTTAAATCACGCACTCGCTTTGAAATAGCGTCATGCGAAATCTCGGCAGAAAAACAAATCATCACTTTCCATCGTGTCACTCCCACAGAGCTTTCGGCGGATAAGTTGATAGATCGGATTCTCGTCTCTGTGTTCAAAGCCATTGCCTGTCAGATATTCAAGATTGAACCCGCCAAGTTTGTGCTGGAAGGAGTGCCCGGCATTACGGTGGTCGGCGATGATTACACCGTGGACTTATCTCAAACCTATGTCGCAGGAAAAGTGACACCCAAGATCGAGGGTTTCCTCAAGGTGGCGGGCATGTTCGTGAAGGTGAAAGAATTGAAGTGCGTGCCGAAAGCAATACAGGTTGTGTTTGGGCGGTAGTGTTCAACTAATGCACCCAGTCTTGACCATTGCCGCCCTCTGTCTGGCTCTGCTTAATTTCAATCCATCCAAGGCAAGCGCATCCGAGCAGGTGCGCGGCCATGTCACTAAAAGTGGAAAATTTGTTGCGCCGCATTTGCGCAGTGAGCCGAATAAGAACAAGCGAGATAACTTCAGCAGCAAAGGCAGTGGCAATCCTTACACCGGCAAGCGCGGTACGAAAAAGCCTGATCCGGGCGGGTTAAAGTAAAGAGTCCTAGACCAGCTCAAGCTCTAATTTCTTTCATCAATTCTGGGTGCGTGTTGAGCAACTTAAGCAAAAGCACGGTTGATTTAGACGGCTGTGTTTTGCCTCGTTCGTATTCAGAAAAAGCATTGATCCCTCCGCCGAATAAATCTGCGGCATCTTTTTGCGTCAATCCCAAACGCTTGCGCCATAGTCGCATCCGTTCAGCTTCACTCTGAATAATGGCTTGCTGCTCGGTTTGCGCCTCGGTGAAAAAACGCTTTGCCGCAGCTTTGCTGGCAAACTCAACCTCCCCACAGCTCGCGCAGTGCCAGCCGTCCACTGCTGCAATGGTTACGTTCTGCCCTCGGAAATCACGCACAACGTCACGGACTGCGCGCACCATTCCGCCTGCTCCACAACTGCCGCACTGTCTATCGCTCATGATTTATTTCTCCTTAAATTGAATCACAACTGTATTGTCTTGCAACGTCAGTTTGATATACGACACTTTGCCGTTGGGGCAGGGGACGTGATACACGTCTTGCCATTTTCGATTGTCGTTGTGCGTTGTCATGCTCTTATAAAACATCGCACGAGTAATGGACATCACCACCGCTATTGCCTGATCTTCACTTAATCCCATCGCTGCGGCATTGAAAGCGGCCGTTGCGGTAAATGCACTTAGCCCGCACCGGGACACAATGACCAATATCTCCTGCAACTTATAGTGGGGAACGCGCTTTTCCATGAAGTTAAGAATAACGTAATCCGTTAGTCTATTCAAGTGCAAATTCTGTGGTTGACTCGCTTCTGTTTACCAAATCGTGAACTAAAATAAGGTAAGAGAGTGATCACAGATAGATCACCGCTCCAATAAAAAGAACAACAATAAAGGAGAATGACCATGTTCTGTTTACCTGAAAATCCCGTTCGCAAAGCAATCGCCCTAGCTGGCGGCCCCACCTTCGTTAGCAATCAACTTTCATTAAGCAATGGCGCTATCCATGCTTGGATACGCAAGGGACGCATTGCCAGTTTGGACTACGCTAGGAAAGTGGCTGAAATGTCTGGGGTGGCGGTGGAGCAGTTGCGGAGTTGTAGGTAGGGGGAATTCACTACCGAAAGTTCTTAACATCTCGCCTCTGCTTTGCTATATTGAATGCGCGGTTAGTTCTGAACGAGCCGCAGTAGTGTGTAACCCTGTGTTCAGATTTTTCTGACTAAGAAGGAGTTAAGCATGAATGAACAATTTGATTTAAATCCCAGAAAACCTCAATGGGGTTGGAAGCCTTGCAATCCTGAGTGGGGTTGGCAACCTTGGGAAGACGCAGATTATTAGTATTTAATTGCGAGGCAGCGAGGGCTTGTATTTATTTGTCTTCGTTACCTCGCATCGCTATTCCGCAGCTCGTTGAAGCACTGCTTTAATCAACGCAGGCGACAGAGATTAACTCTAATCTTGGCATCCCAATGACAAGCCCTACTGATGCTGACGCGCTATTTCAGGAAAACTTACCTCTAGTCGAACGAATTGCGCGCTCAATGATGCGCAGCCTTCCTCACAATATTGATATTCAGGATCTAAAACAGAGCGGAATGATGGGCTTGATGGATGCTGCTGCTCGTTTTGATGTCCGGCAAGGAGTAACGTTTATCACTTATGCGTCCCTAAGAATAAAGGGAGCCATTCATGATGAATTGCGAGCATTAGATATAGCACCACGTTCAGTGAGGAAAGATTTAAGAGAGGCAGAAAATGCCAAAGTATCTCTTGAGCAAGCCCTTGGACGCCCTCCGAGGGATAGCGAAATCGCTATTGAACTAGGCTTGGAGTTGGCCGAATACCAGCAACTAATGGCTGACAAGCAGAGTGCTCAAATTACCTACCTTGATGACCTTGAAAATGATGACGAAGGCTTTATTCAAGAAGATGCCGGTATCGTCAATCCACCATCAGATTTTGTTGAATTTAAGGCAAGCCGCGATGAAATGACGTTAGCTATAAAAACATTATCTGAGCGCGAACAAACTGTCTTGTCTTATGTGATTAAAGATACACCCTACAAAAAAATATGCGAAGAAATGGGTATTTCAAAATCACGAGTCAGCGATTTACGGCTTCAGGCATTATCAAAGCTTCAGTTCAAATTGCTGCACTCTCAACCACAAGAATCCTAAGTTAGAACTTGGCGGAAAGTTACTTCGCCACTCTTCCAGCAGTCGTGGGCTTTGCCGTTTTCGGCTTAGGCGCTGAAGGTTTGCGCGGCTTTGCCTTCGTTATACCGCCAGCCTTCAGCATAGCATCCGTGGCCGTGTTCATTGAATCCCTGATTGGATCAATATCTAAGCGAGCGTAGATGGCCGTTGTCTGTACTGATTTATGATTTAGGCTTTTACCGATAACTGATAGTGAAGCGCCTGTTTTTGCTTGCCAGCTTCCCATCGTTCTTCTTAGGTCGTGAATGCGTAGATTAGTAAGTCCTGCTTCCACCAAAAGTCTTTCCCACCCTTTTCGCGGCTCAACAAGATGGCCAGTAACTCCAATGCTTGGAAATACAAAGGGCACTGATTCGTCAATAAACTTCCGCCTACTTTTTAGTAACTCAAGGGCTGCGGGCGATAGTGGGACAAGTTGGGGCGTACCATTTTTGGTCATTGGGATTCGCCAAGTGCCCTCATGAAGGCTGATTTCTGACCACTGCATACTGAGTACATTCGTCCTCCTTGCTCCGGTGAGCAATGAAAGCCAAATGTAATCGCGGATGGTGATATTTGGTTCGATTTGTAGTGCGTCAAAAAATCTAGTCAATTCGTCATGCTGTATAAACCGATCTCGGCTAACCTCTTCGTTACGCTTAATCTTTTCGCATGGGTTGGTCTGGGTGACACTCCATTGAATTCCACGGTTAAATACGCTGGAAAGAACGGCAAGTACACGATTAGCAACAGTGGGATGTCCGTCAGCAGTAATTTTGCTATGGATTTTGGTGATCTCATCTTTGGTAATGGCGGAGAGTTTCTTCTTGCCAAGCGGCTTTTCTAAATATTGTTTATAGCGCTGCTCATCCGTTTTGCCAGTTCTTTTGTGAACGTAAGCATGATCCTTTAAATAGCGCGCAAAAAGATCGGCAAATGTGAACTCCCCTTTTAGGGCACGCTTAACTTCAGATGGATTTCCGCCCTCTGCAATCTCTGCAAGAATAACTGCGGCCTGTCTTCTGGCCTGCTCAATAGACATCTCAGGGAATCGACTGAGCGTTACTCGAAGTGGCTGACCACCCTTGACTCGCTTCACCACCGAGAATGTTTTTGCCCCTGACTGTGTAACTCTAAGTTTTAGTCCTGGCGTTTTTGCATCTTGATATTCTGCTCTACCGGAAGTTGGGGAAGGCAAGGCTTCCAGATTGGCTTTGGTGAAGTTGAATATGTTGGTCATGGCATGTACCCCAAGAAGGATGGGGGGATTATACCGAATCCGGGGTTACGCCGGGGTTACATAATTGGTCAATTTAGGTACAATTCAGTCAATCTTAATCAAGCCAAAGTTTGCATAACTCGTTGTTGTATATATATTTATCAACTTTCATCAATATTGGTCAATCATTGGAACTAGAGATTGAAAATCCTTGTGTCGGTGGTTCGATTCCGCCCCGGGCCACCAAATAAATCAAGACTTGCAGTGATGCAGGTCTTTTTTTATTTGATGTTCAGTTTTTGACTTGTAACTATTTTGTAACCACTCTTTTTCAATCAAGGCAGGTTTGTGGCTATCAGTCGCCCACCCCAGCTAATCTCTCTAGCATCGGCCTATACGAATTTTAGAAAAAAATATTGCGCGACCTTAATGTTTGGGCGCGATGGGTAGGGAGGGGGGCGGATTGAATCTACCTTCTATGTTTTAATTCGTCCCATAATATGTAGATGAAGATGATTAGGAATAGTAGTCCCATGATTCTCCGTCATAAATTTCAACAAGGCGGCGCAGCACTACACCTATTCCCCGCCATGCTCAATCGCTAATGGCTCGCACGTTTCAGCGTCAATGCTTTTCATGCTCACTTGTGAAGCCCACCCCGATGCCCGCCATCGTTATGCGCCTATCCGATTTGCAAACTCAGGCAACTCGCTAAAATGCAACAAATGGACACCTGTGGTTGTAGCTAGCTGTTTTGCCGATGGCGTATAAGTAGCATTGCTCACCACGGCTGCCACATGCGCTTGCTCATGTTGTTTCCCTGCGAATATCTCTTGAACCGCCGCATTACCCACAGGTTGCGAGTATTTCTTGCATTGAAAAACTGCTTTGACATTACCAAGGCTGGCGACTACATCAATCCCTTGATCGCCAGATGCTTTTGTCACTCTGACCACACGCTATGCATTGCTTGTTCTTCATGAAACTTTCCCATATTGACGAAATCCATATGGGACTTGAATAATTGACTTAGGCCACCTAAAAAAGAGATAAGCCCAACCTTTGAGTTCATTCTTAAAGATTTAAACAAAACCTATAGGTTTTATATATATTGCTTTTATGAATCCTATAGGTTACGATTTGCATCACACAACAGAACCTTTGAGTATCATGAATAAGCGATTTCGAGAACTTCAACTGCGACAAATGGACACGCTACTCGCTAACTGGCGGGCGAGCGTTCTTCCTGCGCGCCCACAGGCAGGCTGGGTACATGCCATCCGTGATGCGCTAGGAATGTCGGCAGCGGCATTTGCACGACGCTTAGGAATGTCACCAGCGGGTGTTCGCAAACTAGAAAAGGCTGAAGCCAATGATGCAATCACACTCGCTAGCTTGCGCAAACTTGCTCAAGCACTTGATTGTGAATTGCAGTACGCACTTGTCCCTCGAACATCACTGGAGCAGCGCTTGCAGGATAGGGCTACAGAGGTAGCCCGTGAACGCATACGTCCAGTTTCGCACTCTATGTCGCTGGAAGACCAGTTGGTAAAAGGCTCATTGAGTGATGTTCAAATAGAATTGCTGGCTAAAGAAATACTCGACGGCTCGCGCAGAGAGTTGTGGTGAGGCGCTACTAATGGAATTTCAATACGCAGCAGGAGCCACCCCGCTTGATCCTGACGAGGCTGCCGGACTCGTGCCGACACACATCACCACTCAGGCAGATCTAAATGCTTGGGAGGAGGCAAATATTTTGCAGGGAGCTCATTGGGCTTCACGCCAGAAAAAACGCAACTTACTCGATGAAGGCTTTGTTCGTGAATTGCACCGCAGGATGTTCGATAAGACTTGGCGATGGGCTGGCACATTCCGGTCTAGCAATAAAAACATCGGCGTTGACTGGACCCAAGTCGCGGTGAGGATGCGTAACTTGCTTGAGAACACTCAGTACCAGATTGAACACAAAGTATTTGGTCCTGACGAGATGGCTGTGCGATTCCATCATCAGTTGGTTTGGATTCACGCGTTTCCTAACGGCAATGGACGTCACGCGCGTTTGATGGCTGACATGCTCGTCATGCAACTTGGACAGCCCAGATTTACTTGGGGTGGTGCATCTTTGGCAACGCCTGGCGATGTTCGCAATCGTTACCTCGTTGCACTACGAGCCGCAGACCAGGGGCAATTCGAACCCCTAATTCACTTCGCCAGAAACTGAAGCTGGGCAATTTCAAAATTAACTCCGCCGATGAAGATGCGGCTCTAGCTATACGGTAATTAGAAAGGAAAGTTGATGTCAGTAAATAAAGTAATTTTGGTCGGACGTTTAGGAAAGGATCCTGAAGTCAAAAAAATGACCAGCGGTGAGTCGGTGGCGAACGTCACTCTGGCCACTTCCGAAAACTACAAAGATAAGTCTGGCCAAAAGCAGGAAAAAACCGAGTGGCACAATTTGGTTTTCTACCGGCGGCTTGCAGAGATTGCGGGGCAATATCTCACTAAGGGTTCGATGATCTATGTCGAGGGTAAAATTCAGACGCGGAAATGGCAAACTAAAGAAGGGCAGGATCGGTACACCACCGAAATCATCGTCAATGAGATGACTATGCTCGGCGGGAAATCTGCTGGTGGCCAAGCAACTCAATCTATCGCCCAGCCGCCGAAACAAGAGGAAGATTTTGATATTCCGTTTGGCAGCGGTGTCAGCAGCACTGGCTCCTGGGCCGACAAGGATGATCCTTATCCGTTTTGATTAGCCGAATAGGTCAGACTGCTTAATGTAGAGCTTGCCTTTCTTCTCAATCACACCGTCCTCTTTGAGGCGCTTCAGCCAAGCAGTTGCTTGAGCTTTGGATACATTCAAGGCTTCGGCAACTTCGGCATCATCCTTTGCGACCAGCAGTATAGTTTTAACGAGCTCGCGCACTACGGCAAACAGTTCATCGGCAGGGGCAACCTTGTTGCTATCTAAGTCAGCAGTGGCAATAGGCACCGGGTTGTCGGCAAGTGTGGTTTCGACTTGATTGGCTGGGGACATGGTTAAATTGCCTCCTAACTCTGTTGTTGATTCCGGTACAGCAATTACCTGTATCTCCGTTGTGAGGGGCTTAGAAGGCTCAGCTGAAAACAGTGATTGTTCAACTTCTGCTACGACTTGGGCCTGGGAGTTGGTTACCTCAAGTGCCGCCATGAATTCGTCTTTGTCTTGAGGGTTCGGCCAGGGCAATGCCCCCTTGGCCTTAAGAGCTTCAAGACCCACCTGGCTTTCACCAGTTGAGCGAACGTAAACGGGTACAAGGCGAAGCTTATCCAATTGCTCAACCGCGCCAGCCCAAGTGCCACCTTTTTTCAGATCTGAACTCACTATCAGTGAAGCGTCTGCCAGCGCATAAATCAACTTGTTGCGTTGCATCGCATTGCCGACGTTAAAGCCTGCGTTTGGATCATAGGGGGAGATGAGCACCATCTGCCCCTCAAGGAGCAGATTGCGATGTTCGCGATTCATTGAGGTTTTTTCTAGACTGTCTGCAAGCACACCGCAGACAATTCCGCCCGACTCCAAGGCGCCTCTCATTGCCGCCTGATCGATACCCTTGGCTCCGCCCGAAACAATTGTTCGATGTGATCGTGCAGCTAGGCTACCAATAGACATTGTGTAGCTCACTAAGGTGTCATCAACATGCCTTGACCCGACAACGGCCAGACCACCAGAGTCCAGCAGCGTAATGTCACCACAACCGTAAATCACAGCGGGTGCATCTTCGCGCAATCTGGCTTTAAGGCGTCGCGGATACTCAGCATCAGCACGGCTGACAACCCAAATTGCTCTGGCTTGCCAGCGTTCAATTACTTGGCTCAGTAAAAAACCTCGTCCGAGCAAGCGCTTTAGACGCTCTGTTTCAATGACAGGCTGACATTGCTGGAGCAGTTCAGCGGCCTCGGTAGACACCAGATCAGCAGGCTGTTTTTGCAAGTCGCGCAAGTGACGCGCAAGCTTCTTGTATTCGCCTGGCGTTAATAATTCTGATTCAGAACCAGTACGCCCAGCAATCAACGGTGCTGTAAGAAGCAAAATTGCTTGTGTATTAGGGGAGAGGATTGGGGTCATTCGTCGTGCCCCGTTTGTGAGAGTGCAACCGGCCAAACTTCGCCACTTCCATTTTTGCGTAGAAGCCATGCTGATACAGTCAGCGTCCAGCGTGAATCAACCATATCATCAACCAGCAATACTGGGCCATGTGGGACGGGCTCACTCAATGCCAGTGAACCGTCAATATTTCGAGCCTGCTGTGTACTGTTGGCCATCGTTTTTTGTTCTGGCCTATTGTCAGTTTTTTCAAGGACGGCATGAAACGGTAAGCCAAGTGCAGAGGCTAAACGCTTTGCGAAGTTCGGAACGAGATCGGGGTGGCGCAAAGAGGGTACGCATGTTACCCAAGTTGGTGCAGGTTGTGAAGCCCAAGCCTCTTCCAATATGAAATGAGTCTAAAGGTAGGTCGTATTTCCAACAAGAGATGAGTCTGAGGGAATGGCAGGCTGAATCGATCATTATGCAAAGCATGGTGATCAACATGGAAGA
>JAUYFR010000173.1 GCA_030690855.1 Gallionellaceae bacterium | reverse complement strand
CATTTGGAGTGCGTGCTGGATTTGGGTGAGCAAATGCTTACTGGGGTTTTTCCTCGCGTGAAAGGAGATGCCCTTACGGTCGGTCCACTTAGATTGGTGAAGTGTGTTGGCGGGGAGAAAGCATGTGGGCTGTTGCAGCTGGAACACTCTTACGACTTAGGAGAGATGTATGGGGATAATTATGGGTATCGCTCAGGATTAAATGCCAGCATGGTTGCCCATCTGGGTAATAAGGTACATCGGATTCTCGAGCTGGTTACTTTGAATGAGGGTGATCTTGTAATCGATATTGGCAGTAATGACAGCACTACCTTGCAGGCATATCCAGCGAGTGGCCCTACTTTGGTGGGGATTGATCCAACAGGCATTAAATTTCAACAGTATTATCCCGAGCACGTACAACTCATTCCGGATTTCTTTTCTGCAGACTTGGTAGAGAAACGTTTTCCCGGTAAAAAAGCAAAAGTGGTTACCTCATTTTCAATGTTCTACGACCTGGAAGACCCGATGAGTTTCATGCGTCAGTTGTATGACGTGTTGGCCGACGATGGAATATGGGTTTTTGAGCAAAGTTACATGCCCAATATGCTGGATACAAATTCGTTTGATACGGTTTGTCATGAACATCTTGAGTTCTATGGATTACGTCAAATCAAATGGATGGCAGATCGAGTTGGGTTCAAAATTATTGAAGTGGAGTTTAATGACATTAACGGAGGAAGTATTTCTGTTACGGTAACTAAGTCACATGGTGACTTAACGGTTGCCTCTTCGGTGAAGAAGATTCTTGATGATGAGCGGAATGTCGGGCTGGATACGCTAAAACCTTATCAAGAATTTGCAGAGAGGGCCATTCAAGCGAAGCTTAATTTGATGAAGTTTATTAGTACGGTGCGTGCCGAAGGGAAGACGGTGGCAGCTCTCGGTGCTTCCACAAAGGGTAACGTGTTGTTGCAATATTGCGGAATAACAACTCAGGAAATTGAATATGTCGGTGAAGTAAATCAAGAAAAATTTGGCAGTTATACACCTGGGACTTGGTTGCCGATTATCTCGGAAACCGAATTGCTGGCAAGAAAGCCGGATTACGTTATTGTGTTGCCGTGGCATTTCAGGGATTTTTTTGTGACGAACAAAAAGTTCTCAAATATGAATTTGGTTTTCCCGTTACCCACGCTTGAAATAGTAAAGGTTGGCTAGTAGGCATGGTTGCTGGAAAAAGATGAAAACGGTAGAAAACGGTAGTGCAAGATTGGAGACTGAGGTCATCAATGATCCTTTTCATCTTGCCTCTGTCAAGAAGCGCGTTGCTATCGTGATGGCTACATACAATGGCGGCCGATTTGTTGAAGAGCAAATTCGCAGTATTCAAGCGCAAAGCTACCAAGCATGGGTTCTGTATGTGCGTGATGATGGGTCGCGTGATGATACTGTTCAGAAGGTTTTGAAAATAGGACTTGAAGATCATCGAATAAAACTGGTTCGAGATGAACTGGGGAGTCAAGGGGCAAAAGGTAACTTTTCATCGTTGATGAAGGTGGCACTTGAGGACGGTGCAGACTACCTCTTTCTGGCTGATCAGGATGACGTTTGGCTTCCTGAGAAATTGGCAATCATGCTTGGGGTGATGTACAAACTTGAGACAAACAGTGATGAGTCGACTCCATTGCTGGTGCATTGTGATCTCATGGTGGTCAATGACGAATTGGAACTCACAGCAAATTCCTTTGTGAATCTTTCCAGATTGACGCCCGGAACGGCCGAGCTCGGAGTGTTTCTCTGTCAAAATCAAGTAACCGGCTGTGCCTGTCTGATCAATCGCGCTTTGTTAGAATTGACCGTGCCAGTGCCCAACTCGGTGATTATGCATGACTGGTGGTGTGCTTTGCTTGCATCGGCCGTTGGTAAAATAGAATTTATCCCTAAGCCGTTGGTGATTTATAGGCAGCATGGTGGAAACGTTATTGGCGCGATGTCCCTTGGGGAGAAAGTAAGATTGTTGCTACATTCGCCCAAGCAATGGAAATTTCGTATGGAGATTGTTCGGCGTAGCTTTATGCAAGCAACGATGCTTGAGGAGAGAATCTACGCTAGGGGGGGGGTATTGCAGGTGGGCATCCTGAGTCAGATAAATAGCTATTCGCATATTTTGGATTTATCCCCTCTCAAAAGGGTGCATTGCCTGAATGCTCAAAAAATTGGAAAACAAGAAATTTTGGCTAGGTGTTTTTTTAATTTACTTATTACATTGATGCGAAAAATCGAGGCCAATTCAGGTGCCTAAACTTTCAATTTCTGTTGTGAGCCACGCTCAGACGGCATTGGTTCAGTCATTGTTGGCAGATATCTCCTGCCATTGTGACGGCCTTTCTGTTGAAGTTATTTTGACTTTGAATGTTGAGGAGTCGCTTGCGTTTGATGTGGGTGACTATCCTTTTCCCATACGCATTATTCGCAACTCAACGCCTAAAGGTTTTGGAGTAAATCACAACGCTGCTTTTAATTTGGCTAAGGGAATGTTCTTTTGTGTCATAAATCCTGACATCCGTTTTTCCACTAATCCCTTCGATGTACTTGTAGGGCATGCAAAAGAAAATAATGTTGGATTGGTGGCGCCCTTAATCGTGGATAGTCGAGGCAGGGAGGAAGATAGTGCACGTAGGTTTCCATCGCCCTTGGAAATTATTCTGAAGATATTCGGTGGAAAGTCTGCTGTACACACCAACACAACTCAAGCCCTAACCTCTCCGGATTGGGTGGCTGGGATGTTCATGCTTTTCCCAAGGGAAGTTTTTCAGCGAATGGGCGGTTTCAATGAGCGCTACTTTCTCTATTACGAAGATGTGGATTTGTGCGCGCGGTTGACTTTGGCGGGGCTGCGTGTTCTATCCTGCTCAGAAGTGTCTGTTGTGCATGATGCCCGTAGGAGCAGCCATAAAAATCCAAAGTTTATGTTTTGGCATGTGCTGAGTATGTTTCGTTATTTCTCATCAGACGTGTACAAGCGGCTACAACAAAGGCCAATGAGTTGAGCCCAGAACGTATCTTAGTTACCGGCGCTTCAGGTTTTGTTGGTAGGGCTTTATGTGGTGAGCTACTTCAGCGAGGCTATTCGGTTAGGGCGGTGGTACGTTATGGCTCCAAGCCGATAGAACTTGATTGTGAGACTGCGAAAGTTGCAGGTATTTCAGCTGATACTGACTGGCGAGATACTTTTTGTAGTGTTCATACGGTCATTCATCTTGCAGCGCGCGTACATGTTATGCATGAAGAGGCTTCGAACCCATTAGAAGAGTTTCGCAAAGTTAATCTTGCTGGGACAATGCACTTGGCGCGTGTTGCTGTTGCGAGTGGCGTGCGCAGACTTATTTATGTTAGTTCTATTAAGGTAAATGGAGAAGTAACTAACGTAGATCGTCAATTTGTTGAAACGGATATCCCTTCGTCACAAGATCCGTATGGCATATCAAAATGGGAAGCTGAGCAGGCTTTGCATAAAGTGGCTCGAGAAACTGGGCTGGAAATCGTTATCGTGCGTCCGCCGTTAGTTTATGGTCCAAAGGTAAAGGGAAATTTTATTCAGATGCTCCTTGTGTTGGCCAAAGGCGTGCCGCTACCTTTGGCTTCAATACGAAATTTGCGTAGCTTGATATATGTCGGTAATTTGGTTGATGCATTGATCACTTGTGCGAGTCACCCCTCGGCTGCGGGACAAACTTATCTACTAAGTGATGGCGAAGATATCAGTACGCCAGATTTGTTGCGTCGACTGGGGGGGGCTATAGGGCGTTCTGCGTGGCTGCTAAACTGCCCGCTTTTCTTGCTACAGTTTGCAGGTCGCTTGGTCAGAAAATCTGATCAGGTTGATCGCTTGCTCGGCTCACTCAGATTGGATAATGGTAAAATTCGGCGAGAACTTAATTGGACGCCGCCCTACACCTTGCAACAAGGGTTGCAAGCTACTGCTGATTGGTATCGAAATACTCGTTCATGAGCCTTTATTCACCTATTCTCGCAGCGTTGGTTACGATGTTGCTGACCTTTATTATTCTGCATAGCAAACTCGGCAGGGGCGTCCAAGATATCCCTAACGAACGCTCACTGCATCAAATACCTATCCCGCGAACTGGGGGAGTTGCGCTGATAATGGGGGTGCTGGCTGGTTGGTTACTGATTGCAAATCAACTAACATGGTGGGTGCTGTTGCCTTTAATTGCGTTATTCGCTGTCTCTCTTCTGGATGACATATTCGGATTGTCAGTGCATAAACGAATGTTTGTGCACCTCGTCGCGTCAGTGGTTTTGGTCGCAGGGTCAGCGTTGGCAGGGAATCAAGGGGTAGTCGTTGCACTTGCGATTCTGTTTTTAACGGTCTGGATGATCAATCTTTACAATTTTATGGATGGGTCAGATGGGCTGGCAGGAGGAATGGCTTTGTTCGGCTTTACTTTTTTCGGAATTGCTGCCTTGATGAATCATAACGAAACATTTGCTATGTTGAACTTTTCGATCAGTGCGGCAGCCATGGGTTTCCTTTTTAGTAATTTTTATCCGGCTAAAATATTTATGGGAGACGCAGGTTCCATACCACTTGGTTTTCTTGCCGCTGCAATGGGGCTTTGGGGGTGGCAACAGATGTTGTGGGAGTGGTGGTTCCCGATATTTGTTTTTTCACCATTTATTGTTGATGCAAGCATCACTTTAATTAAACGTGCGCTACGAGGTGTCAAAATTACCGAAGCGCATCGAGAGCATTATTATCAGCGGGCAATTCAGCTTGTGTTAGGGCATCGTAGCGTTGCTTTAATAGAGTATGTTTTGATGTTGGCTGTTGGGGGCTCTGCACTATTTGTATTGCGGGAAGAGTTTCCCGTGGTAGTTATTGGCGTATGGTGCTTAATCTTCGCTTTCTTGATGTCGTTTATTGAAATGCAGTGGAAGCATTTTGTATCGGTTGATTATGAATAAATTTGGCATCTATACAGGTATCGCCATGTTGCACGATCTGATGGCTGCCGCTGTCGTATGGTGGTTCGCATATTTGTTGCGATTTAACTTTGATCTTCCTTCTGGTTTTCAGGATGAGCTTCAGCTTACTATATTATGGGTGGCGCCCTTGCAGGGCTTGGTATTTTGGGGCTTCGGTTTGTATCGAGGTATCTGGCGATACGCAAGTCTTGCAGACCTTCGACGAATTGTATTCGCTGCAATTGCTGCGACAATTCTAATTCTTCTTGTTATTGGGTTATTCCGTGTGCCGGTGGTTGTACCTCGTGCAGTATTGATAATTGACCCGAT
>JAUYFR010000158.1 GCA_030690855.1 Gallionellaceae bacterium | reverse complement strand
GTTAGCGGAAGCCCAGCGCGGTTTATTGCAAGCCAGCACACAAAGCCAGTTGGCTAAAGAAAATTTAGCGCGAGATGAAAAGTTATGGCAAGAGGGCATCATCGCGGAAAGTCGATTGCGCGCAACGCAAAGTCAAAGCCGTGAAATTAGTGCCGTCTTGGCTGAGCGTAAACAAATGCTAAAACTCTCTGGCATGTCAGACAGCGCAATTGCGCTTTTGCAGAGCGGCGGCAATTTAAATAGTTTGCTGTCAATTACATCGCCGATCACGGGCGTGATTCTTGAAAAAACGATCAGCGCTGGACAGCGTTTAGAGGCTGCTGTGCCGATGTTTAAAGTGGCGAAGTTAGATCCGCTAGCACTTGAGATTCAAGCTTCGTTGGTAAATATCCAAGGTCTTAAAATTGGTGCCGCCGTAACGATTCCAGATCATGGCGCGGCAGGAAAGCTGACCGCGATAGGCCGTAGTTTGAGCGGTGGTAATCAGACCATTTTATTGCGCGCAATGGTTTTTAAAGGTACTGAGTTGCTGCGCCCAGGGCAATATGTTGAGGTGAATATTGAAACGAGTTCAGGTGGTGAGTCGAAGTGGAATGTGCCTAACGCTGCGTTGGCAAGAGTAGAAGGTAAAACGCTGATCTTTGTCGAAACCGCAAAAGGCTATCTCCCTTTAAGTATCACGGTGTTGCAAGAGGGCGCGCAAAACTGTTTGGTCGCAGGTGCGTTTGTAGGAAATGAAAAGATTGCGATCAAAGGCGTTTCTGCGTTGAAAGCGCAGATGATGGGGATCGGAAAATAATGTTAGCCAAGCTTGTTGAGGTTTCGCTAACCCAGCGCATGTTAGTGGCAGTGTTAACGCTGCTACTGATTGGTGCGGGGGTAGCGTCTTTTCGTGATTTGCCGATTGATGCCTTTCCTGATGTTTCCTCCACGCAAGTAAAAATCATCATGAAGGCGCCGGGGATGACGCCGGAAGAGGTTGAGGCGCGCATTGTTTCGCCGATTGAATTGGAGATGCTGGGCATCCCCAATCAACGAATGTTGCGCTCGATTTCTAAATATGCCATTGCCGATATCACTATCGACTTTGCAGATGGCACCGATATTTATTGGGCGCGGCAACAGGTCGCCGAGCGTTTGAATAATGTGCAGCGCGATTTACCCGAGGGGACGGATGGCGGGCTAGCGCCGATCACTACGCCATTGGGTGAAATGTTTATGTTCACCGTGGAGGGTGAGGGTGTTTCGTTAGAGCAGCGCCGCACGATTTTAGATTGGACCATTCGCCCCGCCTTGCGTACTTTGCCGGGGGTGGCTGACGTTAATTCGCTGGGCGGTTTAGCGCGTAGCTTCGAAGTGGTGCCCGACCATAACGCGCTCGCGGCACGTGGGCTTTCTATGATGCAGTTACAGCAAGCCTTAGAAGCCAATAATCGCTATGATGGCGCAGGCCGCTTGAGTGACGGCGATGAAGCGTTGCTCGTTCGCGCTGAGGGTGGCATAAATAATTTGCAGGATGTCGGCAACATTGTTATCGCCAGCCCGAATAACAATCCCATTCGTGTGAGCGATGTGGCACAGGTACGCATTGGTAGCCTAACGCGTTACGGCGTGGTTACCGAAAATGGCACGGGCGAGGCGGTAGAGGGCTTGGTGCTGGGCTTGCGTGGGGCGAATGCGCAAAAGGTGGTGAAAGGGGTCAAAGAAAAGCTCGCGGAATTAGCTCCCACTTTACCGAAAGGCGTTACGACGCATGTTTTTTATGATCGCGGCAGTTTGGTCAATCGCGCCATTAGCACCGTCGCCAAAGCGCTTACCGAGGCGATTATCTTGGTGGTGATTTTGCTGGTGTTGTTTTTGGGTAATTGGCGTGCGGCGCTGGTGGTGGCGATTACTTTGCCGTTGGCAGTGCTGTTCACTTTTATTTTGATGCAGCAATTTGGCATGTCGGCCAACTTGATGTCGTTGGGCGGCTTGGCCATAGCCATTGGTATGTTGGTCGATGCTGCCGTGGTGGTGGTGGAAAACATCATGAGTGACTTGGGTGGCAAGCGGCAGCACACTTCCCATCTGTACGTTATTTTCAGCGCGGTGAAGGCGGTAATTCCTCCGGTTGCGGCAGGTGTCGCCATCATCATTATCGTGTTCTTGCCGTTGATGACGCTACAAGGCTTAGAGGGAAAACTGTTTATTCCGGTGGCGTTAACCATTGTATTTGCCTTGTCGGCTTCGCTGATTTTGTCGCTCACGGTGATTCCGATGTTGTCTTCATTTATGTTGAAGAGCGCGCATCATGAAGACCCGTGGTTAGTGCGTCACTCGCTACGCATTTACACGCCGTTGTTGAATTCTGCTTTGCAAAAAGAGCGTGTGGTGATTGGCACGGCGCTCTTTTTGCTGGTGCTGACGGGCGTGTTGTATGGCTTTATCGGCAAGGCGTTTATGCCCGAGCTGGATGAGGGCGATATTATTTTGCAGACGGCAAAATTGCCTTCTATTAATTTGGAGCAAACCGCTGAAATTGATAAACGGGTGCAAGCGGCTATTCTTAAAGCGGTGCCGGAAGTGGAAAGTATTATTTCGCGCGCCGGCGCTGATGAGCTTGGCCTTGATCCGATGGGCTTGAATGAGACCGATAACTTCCTTGTGTTGAAACCACAAGCGCAGTGGCGGCAGCAGGACAAGAACGCGATTATTGAAGAAGTGCGTAAAGTGATGGCCGACTTTCCGGGCGTTGAATTTAGTTTTACTCAGCCGATCGCGATGCGTGTTTCTGAAATGCTGACGGGTACGCGCGGTGATGTGGCGATTAAATTATTTGGCCCCGATTTAAATGTGTTGAGTGAACTCGCCGACAAAATGGTGAAAGTGGTGGGTGAGGTCAAAGGTAGCGAAGATGCCTACACGGTCAAAAATAATGGTGTGCAATATTATCGCGTCATCATTGATCGCTTGGCGGCGGGGCGCTTAGGTTTAAGTGTTGATGACATTAGCAATACTTTGCGCACGCAAATTGAAGGACGCAAGCTGGGTGCGGTAATTGAAGAAGGCCGTCGTACCCCGTTGTTGATTCGCGGCGAATCGCATGTGCAGCAGTCTCCCACCTTGTTTTCTGCACTGACCTTACCCTTAAGTAATGGCCAAAGCGTGCCGCTGGCGGTGGTGGCGAGATTAGAGCGCGCAGACGGTCCGGTAAAAGTTGATCGGGAAAATGGCAAGCGCATGGTGGTCGTTCAAACCAATGTGCGTGATCGAGATTTGGTTAGTTTTGTGGAAGAGGCGAAGGCCGCGATTTCTGCCCAGATTAAATTACCGGACAGCTACCACCTCACTTGGGGTGGTCAATTTGAAAATCAACAACGTGCCGCTGCGCGCTTAACCGTGGTGGTTCCCATTGCGTTGGGTTTAATTTTTATGCTGTTGTTTGTGACCTTTGGTTCGGTGCGGCAATCGGCTTTAGTGCTGACCAACATTCCGTTTGCGCTGATGGGCGGCGTGTTCGCACTGTGGGTGAGCGGTCAGTATTTATCCGTTCCGGCCTCGGTTGGATTCATCGCCTTGCTGGGAATCGCGGTGCTGAATGGGGTGGTGATGGTGTCTTATTTTAACCAGCTACACGCCGAGGGTTTGTGCATCACCGAGGTGGTGGTAGAGGGGGCTAAGCGGCGTTTGCGACCGGTGTTGATGACGGCCAGCATTACTGCCTTCAGCTTGTTACCGCTCTTGTTTGCGACCGGTCCGGGTTCGGAGATTCAAAAGCCGCTGGCGATTGTGGTGATGGGGGGCTTGATTAGCTCTACTCCGTTGACCTTATTTATGCTGCCTATTTTGTATCGTCGTTTTGGTTTAGAGCGCAAAAAGAGGAATTGTTTATGAGTAACGAACTGAATTGTTGCTTAACCTTGGTTTGCCACCGCTCACTTGAGGAGCGCTTGGTTAATCACTTATTGGAACATCCTAATTGGGTGCGAGGCTTCGTCATTTTGCAGGGCGAGGGGAGCAGTCAAAAAGAAGTTTTGCCGAGCATGTTAGAGCAGGTGCGTGGGCGCTCTCGACGCGTGTCGTTTCAATGTGTGATGAAGCTAGAGGATGCGCGCGCACTGATTGCACGCCTGAAGCAGGTGGCGAACAATCCTGAAATTGCCTATTGGATTACGCCGGTAATCGACTTCGGGAGGATGGATTGAAATTATTATATCTATTTGTTTTTATTGAGTTTTTTGTAAACTTCGGTCTTGCAAATGCCGCTGAGCCGCGCTTCGCTGATTTACCACAGCGCACGCAGGTTGAGGTTGCACTCACTGGCCATCTCAATGTGCAAAATGCTGAAACGGGCATCAAACTCGAGCGAGTAAATCAGCGTAAGTGGTCGAGCGGTAATTACGAATTCAATCTGCGCGCGGGTAGCTCACAACGCAAAATCAGCAGCACGGGGCAAGACTATAAAGAATACGATTTTGCCATTGAAAGACCCTTGCGCTTACCTAACAAAATGTTACTGGATAGCGACATTGGTGACGAGGGCGTACACCATGCAGAGCAAGTATTGGGCGATGCCTACCATGAGGCAGGGCGTAGCTTGTTGCATCTGTGGTTTAACTGGCAGCGCGAGTTTTCCCAAGAAAAGCAATGGCAGTCACAGCTAGAGATTTTGCAGCAACAGGCATCTTTCACTGAAAAACGTTTCAA
>JAUYFR010000155.1 GCA_030690855.1 Gallionellaceae bacterium | reverse complement strand
GCCTGTCGCGAGATGGGCATTAAGACTGTTGCCGTTCACTCTGAAGCGGATGCCGAAGCCAAGTACGTCAAGCTAGCCGATGAGTCAGTTTGTATCGGACCCGCACCTTCAAGCCAAAGCTATTTGCATGTGCCCTCCATCATTAGCGCAGCCGAAGTAACCGATGCGCAAGCGATTCACCCAGGCTACGGTTTCTTGTCTGAGAATGCAGATTTTGCTGAGCGTGTAGAAAAAAGTGGTTTCGTATTTATTGGCCCTCGCGCTGAAACAATTCGTTTGATGGGCGATAAAATTTCTGCGAAAAATGCCATGACTAAGGCGGGCGTGCCCTGCGTACCCGGCGTTGATGGCGCATTGCCCGACGACCCTAAAGAGATCCTGCGTATCGCCAAATTCATTGGCTATCCAGTCATTATCAAAGCGGCGGGCGGCGGCGGTGGGCGCGGCATGCGCGTGGTGCACACTGAAGCGGCACTGGTTAATGCTGTCACCATGACAAAAAGTGAAGCCCAAGCGGCGTTCAACAATCCCATCGTGTACATGGAAAAATTCTTGGAGAATCCTCGTCACATTGAGATCCAAGTATTAGCAGATCAACACGGCAATGCGGTTTATCTAGGCGAGCGCGATTGCTCGATGCAGCGCCGTCACCAAAAAATTATTGAAGAAGCGCCCGCCCCTCACCTCAACACCAAGCTACGCGACAAAATCGGCGAGCGCTGTGCTGAAGCGTGCCGCAAGATTGGTTATCGCGGTGCAGGAACATTTGAGTTTCTCTATGAAAACGGTGAGTTCTACTTCATCGAGATGAACACTCGCGTGCAGGTTGAACATCCGGTAACCGAAATGATTACCGGCGTTGACATCGTGCAGCAGCAAATTCGCATCGCCGCTGGCGAAGAACTTCCTTTCCGTCAGCGTGACATTCAGTTCCGAGGTCACGCGGTGGAGTGCCGAATTAACGCCGAGCATCCTTATACCTTTGTGCCATCGCCAGGCCGCATCAATACTTGGCACGTTCCTGGTGGCCCCGGCATTCGGGTTGATTCGCACGTTTACGCCAACTATTTCATTCCACCTCATTACGACTCTATGATCGGCAAAATCATCGCTTACGGTGACACGCGCGATCAGGCGATTGCTCGTATGCGCACGGCACTCTCCGAGACCGTGGTTGAAGGCATTCAAACCAACATCGCGTTGCATCAAGAGTTAATGCTAGATGCTGCGTTTGTGCAAGGTGGAACCAACATCCATTATCTGGAACACAAGTTGGCAGAAAAAGCTAAAAGCAAGTAACGTCATTTTGTGATGAGCTGGCTCAACTTATCCATTCAAGCTGACGCAAGCTATGCTGAGGCACTCAGTGAAGCGCTCCTAGAACAAGGGGCGCTTTCTGTTGATATGCTCGACGCGGATGCTGACACACCCGATGAGCAAGCCATTTTTGGCGAGCCGGGCGAACCCACCAGTGCGGTTTGGCAGCACAATCTCGTCAACGCACTTTTTGAAAGCGACAGTCCTGTCGCTGATATTTTGCAAGCCTGCTGCACCAATCTTGGTATTCTGCAAATGCCACCTCACAAAATTACTTCACTAGAAGAGAGTGACTGGGTGCGCCAAACTCAAGCGCAGTTTGATCCGATTCGCATTTCGCAACGGCTATGGATCGTGCCAACCTGGCACACCGCTGTCGATGCTACTGCAATCAATATAGCGCTCGATCCTGGTTTAGCTTTTGGCACCGGTAGCCATCCCACTACACGCCTTTGTTTGCGCTGGCTTGATGCAAATCTCCAAGGCGGCGAAAGCGTTTTAGATTACGGTTGTGGCTCTGGCATTTTGGCGATCGCCGCGATGAAGCTAGGTGCAGGGAGCGCAATTGGCGTGGATGTCGACGCGCAAGCAGTGCAAGCCAGCATTGATAATACTAAATTAAATCAAGTAGGTGCAAAATTTTACTTGCCAGAACAAGCCACCTTAACGCAGTACAACATTGTCGTCGCTAATATTCTAACCAACCCTTTGCGCGCGCTTGCACCGCTCTTAGCAAGCACAACTCAAGTAGGCGGGCGCATCGTGCTGTCTGGCGTTCTGGGAGAGCAAGCGGAAGAGGTAGCAAAGATTTATGGGCAGTGGTTTGCGATGTCGCCTACTGTCGTCGAAGATGGCTGGGCGTGTCTTTCAGGAACAAAGAAGTGAATTTCTCCGTTACCCAATGTCCAGAATGCAGCACTCGCTTTAAAGTCAGCGAGGAACAGTTGTCCGCATCGGAGGGGACGGTGCGGTGCGGCCGTTGCAACGCCGTGTTCAACGCGACTGACCATTTTTATAGTGAGGAGCCTAGCCCGCAGCTCGCACTTCCTATCGAAGAAGTCTGCTCTCACGAAGAAACAACTAGCGAGAGCCCTGAAAATAACGAAGTAAAAATTGAGACAACCCAGTCCGATACGATTGAGCACGAATTCAATTTCGAAGATGACTCCTTCACTGCAGAAATCGCCCACCCTCTCCATAAGAAACACCGCTGGCCCTGGGCTGTTGGAGCGACCTTTTTTCTAATCATTTTTTTAGCTCAGGCAACTTATTTCTTCCGTGTTGAAATCGCCGCGCAATTACCCGGCACCAAGCCAGCCTTAACCAGCTATTGTCGGCTACTAAAATGCACGGTCCCATTACCTAAAAAACCTGAACTCTTGAGCATCGAGTCTTCTGATCTTGAAGCTGACACAACTCGCGCTGACGCCATCACGCTCAGCGCACTGCTACACAATCGTGCCAGCCATACACAGGCTTATCCAAACCTTGAGCTTAGCCTGACCGATATGCACGACAAACTCGTTGCTAGACGCACGTTCACACCAACTGAATACCTAAAGGCAGGAGAAGATGCAAAATCAGGCTTGTTAGCCAACCGCGACCTCACTGTTAAACTCCATCTCGATACCGCTGATTTAAAACCCACCGGCTATAAATTATTTCTGTTTTACCCCTAGCCGCTTTCGGTATAATTTAGCTGCCGTTTAAACCGACTGGGAGAGCGTGCTGAAATCTGGCACCGCCGAAGGCGCAACACCCGTAACCGCTCAGGCACATGAACCAATCGGAATAGGCAAATCTGGAGAGCGTTAGAGTCAGTTATTAGTTATTAGTCGTTAGTCATTAGTTGGCGTTGTCCGCTTCGCGGGACTGCTTTAACTAATGACTAACGACTCAAGACTAACGACTGATTGCCGACCACCGAAGGGGCACGCGACGAAAGTTGTAATCTCTCAGGTACCAAGGACAGATGGGGCGCAGCACGATTTCGTGCTGCGCCTTTTTTATTACTCGAGAAAAAACATGATGCTCAAAACAACTCCTCTGAATCAAACCCACCGCGACATGGGCGCCAAGATGGTCGATTTCGGCGGCTGGGATATGCCGGTGAATTACGGCTCACAGATCGACGAACACCATCAAGTCCGCAACGATTGCGGCATGTTCGACGTTTGCCACATGCGTGTAGTCGATATGAAAGGCAATGGTGTTCGTGCCTTCTTGCGCTTTCTTTTAGCCAACAACGTGGACAAGCTCACCCTGCCCGGCAAAGCGCTATATTCAGCCATGCTGCTGGAAAACGGTGGCGTGATTGACGACCTGATTGTGTATTTCATGACCGAAGACTGGTTTCGCATCGTGGTCAATGCAGGCACCGCAGACAAAGACATCGCGTGGATGAAACAACAGGCTGCCAAACACGCACCGCAACTCGACATTGCCGACCACCCTGAATTAGCAATGATTGCCGTGCAAGGACCGAATGCCCGCGCCAAAGTTTGGGAGGCACTCCCCGGTAGCCAAGAACTCACCGAAAAACTCATTCCCTTTAGCGCAGTTGAAATGGGTACCATGTTTATCGCGCGCACCGGCTATACCGGCGAAGATGGTTTTGAAATCATGATTCCCGCCAAAGCCGCGCCTTTTTTCTGGCAAACATTAGCTGAAAAAGGCGTGAAGCCAATCGGCTTAGGCGCGCGCGATACTTTACGTTTAGAAGCGGGCATGAATCTCTACGGCCAAGACATGGACGAAACTGTTGGCCCATTAGAATCGGGTCTTGCATGGACAGTAGATCTAAAGAGCGAGCGCGATTTCATCGGCAAAGCGGCGTTGCTGGCAAACCCGCCAAGTAGCAAACTGGTCGGCTTACTACTTTTAGATCGCGGTGTATTGCGTGGTCATCAAAAAGTGCGCACACCACATGGTGATGGAGAAATCACCAGCGGTAGCTTTGCCCCCACACTAGAAAAATCCATTGCCTTGGCCCGTGTGCCGAATGACGTGCAAATCGGCGACACTGTACAAGTTGAAATACGTGACAAACAGTTAAATGCAAAAGTAGTTAAGTATCCGTTTGCCCGTAATGGTAAGACAGTCGTTAGTATCTAGCCGTTAGCGGTTAGTTAAAAACCGCGCAGCGACAGCACCAACTAACGACTCAAGACTAACGACTAATAACTAGGAGATTTAAATGAGCAATCCAAGCAACCTGAAATACACACCTTCCCACGAGTGGATCAAAACCGAAGCTGACGGAACAATCACTATCGGCATTACCCAGCACGCACAAGAATTACTGGGCGATATGGTGTTCGTTGAAGCACCTGCGGTTGGTCGCAAACTCAAAGCAAAAGAAGAATGTGCTGTGGTTGAATCTGTTAAAGCGGCGGCTGACGTTTATGCGCCAGTTTCCGGTGAGGTGGTTGACTCCAATGGCGCATTAGATGCCTCTCCCGAAAGCATCAACAGTGATCCTTTTGGCGCATGGATTTTCAAAATGAAGCCAGACAATGCCGCTGATGTTGCTGCACTATTGGACGCGACAGCGTATCAAGCTGCAGTAGATAGCGAAGCACATTAACAGCAAGACCCATCTGACAAAGGATAACAAATGAATACCGAAACGCTTGAAGAAGCCGTATTTCATTTGCCCAAAGAAGCACGGGCGCAATTGGCACATAAGTTATTGCTCAGCTTAGAGGCTCAAACTGAAATCGAAATCGCCGAAGAATGGCGAAACGAAGCGCAGCGGCGAGCAAATGATTTGGATCAGGGCGTCACATTATTATCCGCAGATTCGGTACGCGTAGCGGCGCAGGCTTTGTTGCGGTGACTTATTATTTTCACCCTGCCGCATCAGAAGAGTATCTGGATAGCGTTGCATTTTATGAAAGTCGCCTCGCCGGTTTGGGCGCGGACTATATTGCCGAATTTGAAGCAACACTCAAACGTATCTGTGTTGCCCCGCTTAGTTATCCGCTAGATTGTCAGCCTAATATTCGCAAAGCAGGCTTTCAACGCTTTCCATTCAGTGTGTTGTATCGCGTTGCGGGTGATGCTGTTCAGGTGTTGGCCGTTGCGCATCATCGTCGCAGCCCAAGATATTGGCTAGAGAGAACGAAGAAGTAATACTCTTCAACGCAAATTCAATGATCAGGACACTATGAACCTCCTTAAAATTCACCACGCTCATTTTTTGATTGTAGGGCTACCCTTTGCCATCCTTTCTCATTACGCTTTTGCGGATTCACCGGATGTTACTGCCTCGGGCGATACGATTACTGCCCACCATCGCTACACGATGGGAGACAACGACAGTAAATCAGACGCAACGACCATCTGTTTTCTTGAGGCCAAGCGCAAGGCGGTGGAATATGCGGGCAGCTATGTTGAAAGCGAGGTCAATATTGATCAAACCGAGAAATCACGTAAAGCAAAAAGTAAAGTAAAAACGATTGCAGCTTCATTGGTTTCGTCGGAAATTGTGTCAGTTGATACTGGGCTAGACAATGGGAAAGTATTTGTCGATTGCGTAGTCAATGTAAAGGCCGACAAAAATCAACTTAAAAAAGATGTCGCGAAAATTTCCGCAAATCCCGCTGCAAATAAACAGATCGAACAACAACAAATTCAGCTCAAAAAACTTGAAGATGAAATATTAAAAATACAGTCTCGACTATCATCCGCCTCCGGCCAACAAGCTGTTTTACTGCGCCGGGAACGCACAGCCGTTTTCAAAAATATCGACAAGTTGCAAGAAAAGAAACTGGAAATTGTCTCTCACATTGAAAGCAAAGGCAGAGATGCATCAGAGTTGATTGAAACTGGGATGAATAAAAAAGATGTAATTTCATTGCTTGGCGAGCGAAGGGCAGAAAATCGAGAACTAATAGCTGATCGAGTTGCTGGCAAGCAAGTTCTTTGGTGGCGTGATGGATGGAACTATGGAACGCATTGGGTTCATTTCAGAGACGGCATAGTGATATGTGTTTCAACATATTCGCAAGGATGTAACTGATTAGTTTTGAGGTTTTATTTGGTAGCTTGATAAGTGACAAAATCAATTTACATACTGGGGGCCGGCTTCTCTGCAACTTGCGGTATTGCAACAGACGCAAACATGCTCGAAGCATTAAATCCATTGCTGGATGACACACCTCCACCTAAATCCCCAAGCACCCCTGGTACTTGTGTTGACTATATACGCAAACAGCTATTTTTTGATCGGGCTGGAGTTGGCTTTGAAACTTTTATGTCAGCACTAAATAGTCAAAGTTTTCTTTCCGATGCCATAAACCCCAACGGACAAGATATTTTTCGTGATGCCGAGGAAGAGATTGTCACTAAATTAAGGCAATATCTTAACGATAGCGTAGATGTTGCCTTGAAATGTAATCTGACTAATCCCATTGAACTATTTGTTGAACGAGTCAATTGGGATAAAGATATTGTCATTACTTTTAATTACGATCTGCTTCTGGAAAAGGTTCTCGAAAAAAAACAGATTAAGCCCACCAATGAAATTATTCACCTGCATGGTTCTCTAGCTGAGCAATATCTTGTTTATCCAAATTCACGCAAATTTACGGGCGCTGTCGAAAAAGAACATTTCTCTAAACGCTGGAAAGATGCCTTTGATTATTTACGTGACAAAAAAGACTCAGTTCCCGTGAGTGAATGGATATTTATCGGGTATTCAATGACAACAACTGACACGGAGGCGATGGGGCTATT